>CALLZZ010000305.1 GCA_937858235.1 uncultured Clostridia bacterium | reverse complement strand
TTTTCTACAAGTCTTAATTACCCTTTATATGGATATTAGGTGTCCGTAGGTCAGGCGGCAAAGGGTAACTTTGATATGATGGATAACTTGGGTGTTGCGATGAACGCTACAAACATCGAAGCCTACGCTCTCGCAAAGGGTCTAGATTTCACTTGGAATACCGCAACACAAGCAGAAAAAGCTGAAGTCGCAATGCAGATGTTCTTTGAGAACACGGAGCAATATGCTGGCAACTTTGCAAAAGAATCAACCCAGACGATTTCTGGTTCAATTGGATTGCTACAGGCCGCACTAGGTTCTTTTACGGCCGGACTCGGAAATGCTAATGCTGATATGACAAATCTTACGCAGAACCTTGTGGATGCTTTCGAAGCGGTTGTCACTAATATCGTACCGGTTTTAGAAAATATCGTAGCCGCCTTACCAACAGCGACGGGTGCAATATTAGCGGCAGTTGCAGACTTGCTTCCAATGCTACTTGAATTAGTTACAAATATATTCACGCAAGTACTGGAAACAATTTTAAATCTTTTACCGGAACTTATCCCAGCTGCAGTAAGTGCTCTAATGACGATTGTCGGTGCATTAATTGATAACCTTCCACTGCTAATAAATGCAGCAATTGAATTAGTAACAGCACTTGTGGAGGGAATCGGCATAGCGTTACCACAACTCATCCCTGCGGCAGTTTCTGCAGTTATGCAGATTGTCCAAGGATTGATGGATAACCTACCACTCATTTTGGATGCCGCTTTGCAGTTGATTATAGGGTTAGCACAGGGATTGGTAGAGGCAATACCTCAGCTTACTTCTGCCTTACCGGTCATCATCAAAGCAATAGTGGATTTTATCATTGCATCTATTCCACAGATTATTGATGCGGGTATTCAATTATTGACCTCACTGGTCACAGCTTTGCCTACCATTATTACAGCAGTTGTGGAAGCAATTCCGCAAATTATCGATAGTATCATCAGTGCTGTTATTGGGTCGATTCCTTTGATTATTGATGCAGGTATCCGGCTTCTAATATCACTCATACAGGCATTGCCACAGATTATTACTACTGTTGTAGGTGCTATTCCCAAGATTGTTAGCTCGCTGGTCAATGCCGTTATTGGTAACATCGATAAGATTATCTTAGCGGGTGTACAACTGTTTGTGGCATTGATTGCAAACCTACCAAGGATAATCGTGGAGATTGTTAAAGCAGTACCGCAGATTATCTCTGGACTGATCAAAGCCTTTACTGGCTATATCGGTCAAATGGCTCAAGTGGGTGGCAATCTGATTAAAGGTCTATGGCAAGGTATTTCAGACGCAGGGGCATGGCTATGGAGTAAAATATCTGGATTTTTCGGAAATGTTGTTTCAAGGATTAAAGACTTCTTCGGTATCCGCTCTCCTTCAACCCTATTTGCTGGAATTGGCCGCAACATGGGTGAAGGTATCGGTGTAGGTTTTGAGGATGCAATGACAGCAGTTTCAAGGGATATGCAAAATGCAGTACCAACCAGCTTTGATTTTAATTACAGAGGTGTATCTGGACAAGGTAATGCCACGGGTTCAAGTATCACTCAAAATATTTCAGTTGTGACACCTAAAGCTCTATCAGAAAAAGAATTAGCACGGGAGTTTAAGAACCTATCCCGTAAACTGGCACTTGAATTGTAAAGGAGGTACGGCAATGGAACTAACATATACTAATAGAGATGGAGAGAGTATTACGCTAAAGCAAAGCCGACCGTACTTTCTTACGAAGATAGATGGTACTGGCAACATCCGTCAAACTGTTAACACTTTCAAGGCGCCAGACCAAGATGGCGCTTTTTACATCTCATCTACACTAGATATGAGAAACATCACACTAGAAGGTACGGTTGTTGCAGATACTCCTGACGAGGCCTATGTGCGGAGACAGCGCTTCCTTCAGATATTTAGTCCGAAGCTACTGGGGACACTTCAGTATCGAGGGCGACAAATTTCCTGTGTGGTTGAGGAGGCAGGGTTTGCCGTCTCCAATCGGCAACGGGTGCCCAATTTCTTTGTCAGCCTACTCTGTCCATCACCTTTCTTTGAGACCTTGGAGGAGGTGCGAGAGGAACTGGCGTCATGGATACCACTGTTAGAGTTTGAACTGGAGATACCAACGAGTGGTATGGAATTTGGAATGCGTCAACCTAGCCAGATCATTACCGTGGAAAATATCGGTGATGTATCCTGTGGATGTGAAATCGTGTTTCGAGCGCTAGGTACTGTGTCGAATCCGGAACTATTAAACATAGACACCGGAGAATTCATCCGGCTTCTCACGACGATGAATGCAGGGGATGAACTTCGAGTATATACCCATTTCGCTGGTAAACGTGTAGTCAGAGTTGATGGATTGACCCAAACTAACGCTTTTTCACTGTTAGACACCAATTCTGTGTTCTTTCAGCTTGCTGCAGGTATTAATACACTGCGATACGACGCTTCAGTCAATATGGATCTACTGGAGGTTAGCATTTACTTTCGTCCACAATTTCTGGAGGTGTAACCATGGAACTATATATCTACAATTCAAATAGAGAGCCTGAGGGCATCGTGGAATCTTTTGAGTATCTGCGATGGACGAGGCGATACTCACAGTGCGGCTCATTTGAGATAAAAGCCATAGCCACACAAGAGAATGCGGATCTCCTTAAAGAGGGTAATATTATTTGGAAGAACGACGATGAGGAAGCCGGTATCATTGAGCACCTGGAACTATCCCAAACGGAGCAGGAATTTATAACTGCTAGCGGCCGCTTTGCCACGTCCCTTCTTGCAAGGCGTATTGTATGGCAAACGGAGAAGCTGTCAGGGGACCTTTCTGTCTGTGTAGAGCAGCTCATAAATAACAATCTCATCAATCCTTCTGATACAGCAAGGAAGATTGCTGATATCTCCTTTTCATCTCCGAACTTGAATGTGCCCATCAGTACACAGGTATCGTATCGGAATTTGATGGATGTGGTGACGGACCTATGTGGGGTTTCAGATGTTGGTATCAAGACCGTGTTTACTCCTGCGACAGGGGTTTATACAGTAACGTTGTATATGGGCACTGAGTCACAAGCGGTGTTCTCCAAGGGGTATGAGAATTTAATTGAACAAATTTATACAATAAGCGCTGCTGATTATGCCAATACCGCGCTTGTTGGCGGTGAAGGCGAAGGTGCAGACCGGACATTTGTTGCCATTACAAGTGGCTCTGGAGAGACACGACACGAAATTTTTGTGGATGCTAAAGACCTTCGTGAAGATGACTTCGGAGCAGACTACATCGAGACACTGATTTTTCGGGGTCAAAGTAAGCTAAGCGAGCAGGCAATACGTTATTCTTTCGATACATCAGTTAATCCCCACGGTAATTTGACATACAAAATAGACTTCGACCTTGGTCAGACAGTTAAAGTTATTTCCAAGGAATGGGGTATATCCATGACAACACGCATCACTGAAGTCGAAGAAACCTATGATGCAAACGGTCAAAGTATCAGTGTAGTGTTTGGAAAAGCTGAGTTAACAATAGCGCAGAAAATTCGCTCCGATATAAGCGAGGTTAAAACAGCAATTTATGCTCCCACCGGTATTTCTGAGGTGACGGAGGCGCTAGGAAATGTGACAGAAGCTCTTGGTGACTTAAACGAGGTAGACCCTAAAATTCAAGGAGATAGCGTTACCGATACCATAAATAATCTGTTTGGAAAACTTCCTGCGCTTGAAATAAATGTTGGTGCGGGGACTATATCTGTCGGTCAATATGCCTTACACAATATGATGCCGGGAGAGGCCTTTTACTTTACCTCATGGAGTGGGAACAAGTTTAGTGATCAACCAAGTGACGATGGACATGTGTTTCTGATAAAGCACAGTGGGGACAACACGGGAAACGGTTATCAGCGAGCAATGGGATTTTTTATTTCCCGCAACACCATGACATTTTATGTGATTTCTGTTTTCGTATTCAACAATCCTTCTGGTCAAGCGAACTGGCTGAATATCAATAATGAACCTATAACTACAGCAAGACTTGCAAACGGAGCAGTCACTGGTATGAAGATTGCAGACCGTACGATTACAGCTGTCAAAATGGCGTCCTCATTTACCGACTACTCAACAACAGAGCAAAACACAGGGCGACTATGGATAGATGGGAAGACCATTTATCGAAAAGAAATAAATCTTGGTTCCCTCCCAAATGCAATCCCCGGAAGCGTAGCCCACGGTATAGCAAACCTCAATACTGTTGTCAGCTTAACTGGCTTTGCAACAAATGGGACTGTTTTCCTGCCGCTACCACTTGCAAGGTACAACAACTTTGCATCACAAATAGGTCTCTACGCGGATAAAACCAATATTGTCGTTGAACCAGGTAATGACAGGACAGCATTTACGGGCTACGTAATTATGGAATACACGAAAACCGTCTAAAAGGAGGAATTGGTATATGGAGAAAAGCGGATTTTTTAACTCATCCGATGGAGACAGAGTCTATGGTGCAACGGACTTCGCAGCATATTTCGGAAGCCTTGTCTCGAATGGTGTATTTTACGCTACATCAACTAATCTTCAAGTGTCGCCCGGGATTGGATTGGCGGTGAGCATTGCGGCGGGCAGTGCATGGATTAATGGATATAGGTATGAAAATACAGATGACTTAAACATACCTCTTACTACGGCAAATGGAAGCAATCCTCGGATTGACCGAGTTGTCATTCGTTTAAGCCAGATCACCAGGAGCATTCAGCTTGCAGTTGTTACCGGGACTCCCTCTGCAACACCTGTAGCCCCGGAGTTGACAAGAACAAGTGATATCTATGAACTGGGTATTGCTGATGTTCTAGTACCGGCGGCAGCCACATCGATATCAGTAAATAACATTACGGATACCCGGTTGAATACCAGTCTATGTGGGTTGGTAAACTCGTTGGTTTCAGCGGTTTATGAGTGAGGTGAGTTTCTATGGCAACATATCAGGCTATAAATGCATGTACATGGCGTAATGGGAGCTGGATTGCAGGTGTGACCGATTATGTCAGACAAGGGGTTTATACTGCAGCCAATAATTATGAAAATGTGGGCGCTATGTTGTTTGACCTCACTAGCATTCGGAATACCTATGCGAACTATTACCCAACCTCTGCCAGTATTCATCTTGTAAGAATAGCAGCGGGTGATTGGGGTTCTGCCAGAACTATGACGTTATACGCTGGAAATGCATACGGTATGCCAGCTCCAAGTTCAAGCACGAGTGTATCTGGGATCAGACCGACGAAGGTTACCTCTGGGTATAGCTACACTGTTTCTGCAGGGCAAGGTGCAAAAGATATAGCCATTTCCACTGCACTTATAGATTCCATCGGTAGCGGTGCCAGCAATTGTCTATTCATGGATGCGGGTTCAAGCACTTTGAACTACATGGGCTTTGGTGCTAGGGATGACCTGAGCCAGATTGTTCTAACCATTAATTGGGCAAGTCGAACAACCGCCTGCAGTCCACCCTGACCTACGGACACCTAATATCCATATAAAGGGTAATTAAGACTTGTAGA
>CALLZZ010000304.1 GCA_937858235.1 uncultured Clostridia bacterium | reverse complement strand
ATTGCATGGAAACAGCACCATTATTATAGCAGACAGAGATGGGTTTGTCTAATAAAAAAAGCTTATTCCGACATATCTCCCTTCAATCTAAGACAACCCGTCAAAAACGACCCCGATAAGTACCAGTTGTGAGGCCCGTAATCTATGATAATTGTAAAAAGAATAAAAAACATATCCATCCGGGATCATATTTTTATTTATAATAAAATATGCACTACTGATAAACTCAAAAAAACTCAAACAAAATATAAGCTATGGAATATTTTATAGGGATTTTTCCGATGGTCAGAAATAAAGCAGCAAACGTGCAGGCAAATCGGTCAGGCGGGTCTGGCCATGTCGCCACGGTGCTCTAAGCGCATCACGCTCTTTCTCGCACCCGCAGAAAAGTGGGAGAATTTAAAAAATGCCAAGTAAAAGCGTCCCCGGTTTTTTTGATAAACCGGAGACGCTTTTTCGGATACGGCCAATTATTCTGGATTCTCATCCTGATAGTGGCAGCGGGATGGAAGGTGGTACTCCCGAATCTTGTACTGCAGCTTCCGGCGGGAGATTCCCAGATATTGCGCCGCTTTTTCCCTATGGTTGCCACAAGTGGCCAGGGCGACCAGCACCTCATCCCGGCTCGGGCCATCCGAGCGCTGTCTGGGATGGCTCTGGGCGGAAAGCGCGGCAGGCTGGGCCGGCTGCCGCGCGGGATCAGACTCATTGGACAGCATGCCCGATGGAATGTTGCTGATTTCCCGGGTGGCGTGTGGGGTCATGACCACCATCCGCTCCACAAAATTCCTGATTTCCCGGACATTTCCGGGCCAATTATAGCTCCGGACCTCCTCCAGTACCTCGTCGGAAAAACTCTTTTGAAGATTATACTTCTGACAGAAGTGGTGGAGAAAATAAAGGCAGAGGGGGACGATGTCCTCCTTGCGCTCCCGCACCGGCGGGATAGTCAGGGGGATGACATGGATACGGTAGTACAGATCCTCGCGGAAGGTGCCCCGGCGGACCATTTCCTCCAGATCCTGATTGGTGGCGGTGATCAGGCGAAAGTCCACCTTCTTGGCCCGGGTGGCGCCGATCCGCTGGACGCTCTTTTCCTCCAGACAACGCAGCATCTTGCCCTGTACATTCATGGGGAGGGAGTTGAGCTCATCCAGAAACAGGGTACCGCCGTCGGCAGCCTCCACCAAGCCTGTCTTGCCCTCCCGATTGGCTCCGGTGAAGCTCCCCTTCTCGTAGCCGAACAGCTCCGCCTCAATCAGATTCTCCGGAAAAGCAGCGCAGTTGACGGTGATGAGAGGCCTGTTTTTTCGGTCGCTGTGCTCGTGGATGTAATGGGCGATGACCTCTTTGCCGCAACCGGATTCCCCATAGATCAGCACAGTGGAGTCAAGGGGCGCGATGCTGTCGGCTACCGAGAGCAGCTTCCGGAATTCCTGGCTCTTGGCGATGATGCTGACCTTTTCCGTCTGGCCTATTTCTCTGGATTCCAGGATTTTGTGATCATTGAGCAGGGTGTGATACAGGTTCTCGAAATCCTGGACATCCTGCAGCGTGATGATGACATACTTCACATTGCCCTGGCCATCGAAAATAGGGGTGCCGATGACGATGCGCATCCGGGTGGGGCCATCCACCTGCTGGAAATCCTTGTAGTACTGCAAACGGCTGACCCGGCGCTTTTTCCGGCAGACCAGGTCGAACACACACACGTCCAGGACATGGCTGAAGTCATGGACATTCATCTTCAGGTATTCCCTCCGGGGAATATTCCTCCAGTTGACCATGACGGTGTTCATGAAAATAAAGTTCCCCTGTGCATCGTAGAGGGCGATCCCGGTGTCGATATTATCCAGAATTTCTGTGAAGGGCAATTCCTGGCACAACTCCTGAAAGGACGAAAAATCCTGCATCTGACCATGCCTCCTCTATCGGATCAAAAGTTATGCATATCATATCACAAATGCCGCGAAAAGGCTAAGAAATGGCATCCATTTACAACAAAAAAATTTGGGAGCAGGCCGTCATCCCATCATGTCGCAGAACGCCTGCAGACGGGTGCGGAACTGCTCGAAGCTGCCGTTCTGCTGGTCCACTTCGACGGACAGGCAGGGAATGCCCGCCTGCCGCAGGTCAGCCTCAACATAGGGCTGGTCGTACTCCTCCGGATCGCAGAACTTCATCATGCACATCACGACCCCCTGTGCCCCGGTCTCCCTGCACAGGTTGACCAGCATGCCGCCCCGAGGCTTGCCCAGCGTGTGGATCATGCTGCAGCCGTATCGGTTGTTCCACTGCAGGGCCAGCCGTTTCAGGCCACCGCCCCCTTTCAGCGGAGTATCGGCGCGGTACTGGCGCATCTCCTGAGCCAGGTCGTCCCCCACCACGGCAAGCTGATTTTCGGTCAGAATGTCCAGCATATCATCCGGCTCGCAGGAGATACCGGTGAGAATGACCTTTTTCCCGGGGTAAGAGTAGGCTGGCTGCTGTTTCAATGCATCCACAATCTCCCGGACTATGGCGGTATGCTCACTTTTCTCATAGAAAAAGGCGCTTTTCATCACCGCGTGGCGGACCCTGGGGGTGATCACATCCAGGTGGTCCACCGATACGGCGGAAAACTCCCGCATTACGGCGTTGTGCTCGTTGTAGATCCGGATGGTTTCGCCCAGGGCGGCTTCGTTCATCATCCTGCCGGTGATGGTGTAAAGCATGGTCAGCACGGTCTCAAATTCGCTGATCAGGTAATCCACGCTGGCGGGAGAGGTGCGGTTCTGGGGATAGACAATGGGAATCATGGGAATGGAAGGCACGCCGAAGCGCCAGTTTTGGGTCATGCAGCGCAGGGTGTCGCAGATGGCCGGGATAATGACGGCGGACATCCCCTCATAGGTGCCTTTCAGGCCGAATTCCATGTTGGACTGCATGATGGGGCAGGCAAAGGCGGGCAAATAGCTCTTGGCCAGCTTCCATTCGGTCCGGCCGCCCCACATGCCCATGGGGATCATGCCGGAAGCGTGGACCAGCTCCTCAGGGGGATAGTAGGGAAAGCACCCGACGACCTTTTTGCCCTGGTTCAGATAGTGTTCCAGCCGCTCCCGGGGATTGGCGCAGGCCTGCTGCAGCATGGAAATGTTTTGATCCAGATCAGTCATTGCCCTTCGCCTCCTTATTTTGGCTCATGACTTCCACCAAGCCCTGGATGCGGGTTTCAAACTGGGCTTCGCTGTAGTTGCGGTAATCCGCCTGGTCGCCGTCGAAGGAGGCGAAGGGGACGCCCGCCAGCTCGGAAAGCTGGCGCTGAACCTCCATCATCTGACAGTCCATCACCTTGCAGCTGCGGTTGACATGATAGATGGTGCCCTCGCAGCCGAACTTCTTCAGGGCCTCCAGCCGCCGCGCGATCATGGTGGTGGCATTGTCGCCGTTGGTGGAGGCGAAGCAGTAGGCCCGGGCCATGCCGTCCAGATCCTCATATTCGATCGCCCATGCCTTTCCGTAGCTGGAGGCAACCATGTTGATGCCGTATTTTTTCATCGTGCGCAGATTGTGGCTGAGATAGGGCCAGCAGGCGATGCCATCCCACGAGACCCGGAACTGCTCCTCCACAGGGAAAGTGGAGGTCCCCTCGGCGATGTGCTGCTCGATCTCGGCGTTCAGCTGCTCCAGAATGGCGGTGGAGGATTCCTTGCCCCGGTTGCACACCATTGCGGACATGTAGTTGAACAGTTCGAATCCGCTCAGGGGGGAGGGCCTGCGGTCCAGCAGATCGTTGGCCCGCTCCCACAGACAGCTGTTGCGCTGGGAGATTTTCATCACCTTCCGGAACCGCTCCTCATCCCAGGACTTTCCGGTAAAGGCGCACAGATCCTGAATCAGCTGGTCGATTTGTGCGCGGACATAGCGCACCCGGCTCTCAGTCACATAATCATAGGGATTGTAGCAGGTGTCGATGAAGAAAATAGGGATGTTCATCTGCTCAGCCAGATTCTCGTACCACTTGGTCAGCTGGTTGCAGATGTTGTTGGTCAGCAGCAGGAAGTCGGGTTTGACCATCTTGCCCCCGTCGGGCAGCTCCACCCCGCTTTCGCCGTTGAGAACGGAGGCGTAAGCCAGGTTCAGCTTGGCGTAGGCGCACAGGTCGTTGGAGTAGCCCAAAGGCCCTTCGCACTCCTGCAGGAAAGGATCCGCCTGGTGGCGGGCCGCGATGCCAGCGGCGTGATTTTCCGGATACAGCACGTTCAGCCCCAGGGTCTCGGCGATCTCCTGGGGGAAGATCGAGGCGGACCATCCTACCTTTTCGCCCCGTTCTTTGGCCAGCCGGGCATTGTCAAACAGCGCCTGGGTCTGCTCGCCCAGCATGATCATGGACTTTGGCTTTGGACGCCTGGGCTTCGGCGCGGGTGCGGCGGCTTCCGCCGCGGTCGTATGTTCACTCATGATAATCAACCTTCTCCTTTTTTCGTTTTTCCCATGCCAGAACGGCGGCGCCTATGGCGCCCGCCGACTGGCACAGCGGATGGACCAGAATCCGGCATCCCATCTCCTGCTCCATGGCATGGACCACCCCGATGTTCAGGGCGACCCCCCCGCTCATGGCCAAGTCGGGGGTTTGCTTCAGGCGCAGCGACATTCCGGCCACGCGTTTGGCCACCGAGCTGTGAATTCCCGCCGCAATGTCTTCAATGGGCACCTTGGAAGACAGCTGAGAGATCACCTCCGATTCGGCGAACACCGTGCAGGTGCTGCTGATGCTGACCGGATGCCGGGATTTCTGGGATAAAGGGCCCAGTTCGCTGATCTCCACATCCAGGACCCGAGCCATCACGTCGAGGAAGCGGCCCGTGCCCGCCGCGCATTTGTCGTTCATCTGGAACGCGGTAAGCTGTCCCTCGTCCGTGATGCTCAGCGCCTTGGCGTCCTGACCGCCGATATCGATGACGGTACGTACGGTGGGCAGCAGGAAATGAATCCCCTTTGCGTGGCAGCTCAGCTCGCTGATCTGCTCGTCGGCGCAATCGCAGTTCATCCGGCCGTAGCCCGTAGCCACCGTATAGCTGATATCCTCCTGGGAAAGGCCGCACAGGCCGAACGCCTTTTCCAAAGCGTGCCGG
>CALLZZ010000303.1 GCA_937858235.1 uncultured Clostridia bacterium | reverse complement strand
CTGCCCGATGACTGCTTTTGCCGACACCGGCGGCAGCGGGAACATTGACGGCGGTGGCGGCGGGATGGGTCAGGGAACCAGCACCAATTCATGGAGTCCCGGCAACGAAGGTGTGCGTGTAACAGTTGTTCGCGCAAGCGACCATGCGGTGGTCACCACACCTTTTGACTTTACCAATAAGGCTCCCTCGGCGGGAATATACCATTTTGGAAAGGTTAGCAAACTGCAATATAATAACGGTGCTTCACTAAGCCCGGTAAAAGGTGGCTATACCTATAAAAATCCCGGACAGACTATGCCACGCATCATCAGCACTAACGGCAGCAACAACATTGAGGCCATAAAGAAATACTTCTGTTCCGAATACGTGGTTAAGCGTATTGCGGAAATTACAGGCATGAATTATGACGTTCTCATCGGCGGCGAGTATAAAATTCTTTTGGAGCCACTGGCTTACTACAAGTTCGAGGGCAATATGTTTGCCACCACCGCCACCGAGGCGGCGCTCTATGATGAGCAGACCAGCGGTCTGTTAAGGCGGCGGATGGTATCCCTCACCCACAAGAATCTGCCTCTTGCTATGTTTCTGGAGGTAAGCGATCTCGGCTATCCCGCATGGGGCGGCAGCAAGACCAGCGCCGCCACCAACGCGGATATTAAATCCAGCCTTGGGCTTGGCATCGTCCGATTTGAAGAAAAGCCGGAGAAACCGCAGATTGAAGCCTACGACTACGAGTACCGTGTCAACACCGATGTCATCACGGCAGTGAGAATCAGCGGCGGTCAGTCTGATCCCGACAGCCCCACCCGCGTCAGCTTCAACATCGGAGGCCAGACCTACAGCGTGGGCAATGTTTATTACCCCGACGGCGACAGCCAGCTTGCGTGGGTGAAATGGAGAACCCCGGATACCGAGCAAAACATGACCATTAAGGTGACAGTGTCCGGCCCCGGCAACACAGCGAAAACGACCCTCAACGTGAAAATCGTTGATCTTGATAAGAACCCGCCACCCAATCCCGTAGCCGATGACCGCAACGACAGTTTCTCCCGTGTTTCTGTTCCAAGTAGAGCAGTGAAAAGCACGGTAAGCTGGAGTGTCTGGCGCCCGTGGTGGCAGGAATATTGGGTGTGGCACAGCGGCGATGAGGACGATGATGGATATTGGTGCGACCATGGGTGGTACGAATTTGATCTGGATCGCTACAGCGCCAGCCTGACCGCAGCCATGAGCATTCAGTGCGACAGCAAAAATCCTACTGCCAGCGGAAGAACTATGAAATCCGGGTACGGCATCAACCAGACCGCCACCGGGAGCATCAGCTCCAACCAAAGCTCGGCGGTAACCCAGCCGCAGAATGCGGTCAGCTATTTTCCCGAATTCGGCTACGAAACCTATTGGCGACTGTTGGAGCGAATGGGTACAGGGCGGTTTGAGTTTCAGAAAAATCCCTATTCCACCTACAAGAATCGGACCCATTTCAGCCCGATCTGGATGCCCGATGGCGCCTATACCGTCAACACATGGCTCATAGATGCGTGGACGCCCGATGGAATGCTGTCCGCCAACCTGACCGACAGCCTGACCATCAAGGGAAATTTGTGGCAGGATTGGCACGCTGGCCCTAAAAAACCTTAGCTATAACACAGAAAAAGAACAAGGTGGCGGGAGCGATCCTGCGGCCTTGTTCCTTATTTCAGGAAGGTGGTTTTCATGAAAAGATACAAAAAAATTGCACTGGCACTCTCGCTTGTTCTCATGGTAAGCCTGTTGTTTAGCACAACCGCTTTTGCGGCAAACGGCGATGTGGCCGGGGCAATCGAAGGAACGTGGAACGACGCCTCCAGCCAGATTAAAACCGTGGTCAACAAGGTGGTATTCCCCGCCATCGACCTGATTCTGGCGGTGTTTTTCTTTGCAAAATTGGGGACTGCATACTTCGACTATAGAAAACACGGACAATTTGAGTGGGCGGCGCCTGCAATTCTGTTCGCCTGTTTGGTGTTCACACTGACGGCGCCGACCTATATTTGGACAATTCTCGGAATGTGATGGTGAAATAGAAGATGGGCAATCTCATCCTAATTGGTGAGATTGCCTATACTTTCAGCCTATTGCAGGTTATATGCAATATAACATTATCAACTTGTCTGCATCTAAGAAAAAATGCAGGCGCTGCAATTTATTATTTCCAGTTTCTTGTGATAGCTGCAAAGTTAAAACAGAAATGCTCTTATAATCAGCCATAAAACAAGAAGCCAGATGGCCACAATCAGGAGAGCATAGTACCACTTTTTCGGCTTCCCGCTTGCCCATTGGCCCGTTGCTTCTTCCCGATAATGTTCAAATAGCTCTTGCGGGATAAAACGAATGGTAAGCGCGATCAGAAAGGGAAGCAAAATGACATCGTCAAGATACCCCAGCACGGGAATAAAATCCGGTATCAGATCAACCGGTGATAAGGCATAGGCGACGGTTACACCAGCCAACACTTTTGCAATGGCAGGAGTGTTTTTGTCCTTCATACACAGAAATACCGCTGGGATATCGGTTTTCAACTGTCGTGCTCTTTTTTTCAAATCCATAGTTATTATCCTCTCAGGATGAATCTCAGGGCTTCACATTTTGTTATTCACCAATTTGAATCAAGCGAGAACTGTGCGTGCTCTCATTCAGACGATGGGAGATAGACAATACGGTCCGCCCCTTACACGCCCGTTCCAGGCCTTGCAGCACCCGCAACTCAGTTTCACTGTCCAGATTTGCAGTGATTTCGTCCAGCAGTAAAATTTTAGGCTGTGACGCAACCGCCCTTGCAATGGAGAGAAGCTGAAACTGACCTTGAGAGAAGGTGAGCTTTTCCACCGGCGTGTTGTACCTCTGGTCCAGTTCCATAATATTTTCATGCAGGCCTACCAGTTTTGCAGCTTCTTCAATCTGTTTCTGACCGATGGAATCATCAAACAGAGAAATTTGCTCCGCCACAGTTCCGGCAACTGAATGAAAGGTCTGCTCCACATAACCGAACAGCTTTCTTTTTTGTTTGTCCGAAATCTGGGCGGCATCAATGCCATTGATCAGTACTTGCCCTTTTTGCGGAGCATACAAGCCAAGAATCAACTTGAACAGCGTGCTTTTTCCGGCACCGGTTCTGCCTATAAATGTGACTGCTTCGCCCTGCTGCACAGAAAAACTCATATCCTGTAAGACTACGGTTTTATCGTCATATCCAAATTCCACATTGTCAAAGCTAATAGCTGATTCCCCGTTTGCGTCGGAAAACGCCCTGTTTGAGGTGCCCTCCGGTACGGTGCGCTCTCTTTCAGACAGGAATTCGTTGATTCGCTTTACGCCTGCCACAGCAGACTGAATGTTCTGGATCTCCATGCCGATGCTTTCAAGCGGCTCAAACACCTTGCCCACATAGGCGATGATGGCAACTGCCGTACCCACGGTAATTCCAAAAAACTGTTGCATTCCACCGCCCAAAGCGGCGAACACCATCATCACTGCAATCACGCAGGAGCTGACAAAAATGACGATGGGAGAATAAATGGAATCATACAGATTGGACTTATCGAGGGCACGGTAGCTTTCCTCAATATAGGAATCATACTTTTCTTCCATGTACTTTTGCCGAAACAGGGTATGAATCGTGCGGATGTTATGAATGGTTTCAGGCACATGATTGTTTACCTTGCTGACGGCGACACGGTTTGCAAGCTGCGCCTTGAGCATTCGCTTTTGAAACAGACGCGTCATGGCGAACAGCGCCGGAGTCACCAAAAGCATCAGGATTCCAAGCCCGGTGCTTTTATAAAAGATGACCATAAGAATGCTCAGTACCTTAAACGCATCGGCAACCATCCCGATAATGCCGTTTGTAAAGAGAGAATCCACCACATCCACATCATTGACAAAGCGAGAGGTGATTTTGGCGGGGGCATGCTGTGTAAAATAAGCCGCCGGCAGTCGTTTCAGTTTGGCGCAAAGCTCGCTGCGCAGACTATGGGTCATCTTTTGCCCGAACACCGTAATCATCACGCTCTGACCTGACTCCAGCAAATCAGAAAGTGCCAGCAGCCCAAAGTAACCAAGGGGCAGCACAAGAGAAACGGCCTGCCGTCCGGTCAGCCGGTTTACCATCTGCTCCAGAACAAGGGGAGGAAACAGCGCGGCTGCCACACAGGCGGCGATCAGAATACCGGTGAGAAGGGTCATCCCACTGTTTTGACGGACGGTCTTCCGAAAAACGACGCCAAGTCCGTTCTTATTCTTCATGGCCTGCACCTCCCATTGCCTGCGCCTGATAGAGTGTCTCATAGGTGCTGTTTCCCCGCATCAGCGCAGAATGGGTGGAAAGTACGCTCGTGCCATGCTCCAGAAAGAGTACATGATCCAACTGTGGAAACAGCTGTAAACGGTGGGAAATTAAAATAACGATGCGGTCTGCAGCCAGCAGACGCAGATTTGCAAAAATCTCCCGTTCGGTTTTTTGGTCCACTGCGGAAAAGGGGTCATCCAAAATCAAAATCTGCCGTGCATGATAGCAGGTGCGAGCCAGCGCAAGACGTGCCTGCTGACCGCCCGACAGACGGATTCCACCGCTGCCGACGGAGGTAGCCGCTCCCTGCGGCATTTTACAAATTTCATCTGCCAGACACACCGTTTTCAGGCAGCGGGCTATTTCGCCTTTTTCACCCAGACGAATATTTTCTTCAATGCTCTCTGTCATCAGCTCCGGTTCATGCCCCAGATAGGACAGCAGCCGGCTGCGCTCGTATAAACTCAGCGTGCGCAGTTCTCGCTCATCTACCTCAATGCTACCCTCGTAGGGCAGTTCCCCCAACAGCGCCTTGCCCAGCATGGATTTTCCGCTGGCAACTGCTCCCGTCACGCCGATGATTTGTCCCGGCTGTGCGGAAAAAGAAATCCCGTGCAGCACCTGCTGCCCGTTTTCCCAGCGCAGAGACAAATCCCGCACTTTAATCGATGCCCCGGCAGAAAAATCCATATCGGACAGAGTAGACTGCTCCACATACTCTTTCATAAGCGGTTTGATTCTCGCCCAGGAAACCTGTGCCTTTTGAACAGAATTAAACAGCTTCGCAGTCTTGGATGACTTGAGCGCCATTTTGGCAAAGCAGGACAGGAATGTGGTGAAAGCGGCGATATTCCAGTTGCTCCAGCCAGTACCGGTAACATTTTTACCGCCCAGATACAAGACAAATATCACACCGCACATGGAAATGATGTGGTAGAGCGGCTGCATGGTGTTCTCCCAAAAATTTGCTGCCACTGCGCACTTTTCATAGTCTCTCAGGTACCCCTCATAAGCTAGGTCCCTGTTTTTATCACAGCTGTAAATGCGATAGGTAACCGCATTGGAGACTCTGTCCATGGTGGCACCGTTCAGCCGTTCGGCGCTTTTTTTGTATGTCCCGTTGTACTGCGTTACCCGGTGTTTCAAACGTCCTGCGATGAAATAAGCGACAGGGGTAAAGGCACAGGAAATCAGCGTCAGACGCCAGTCGTAATAAAACAGCATGGCAAGGTACGCAATCAGCACCACGCCGGTATCAAACACCTCTGTGGTGAACTTTCGCATGCCCTCCGCGCAGGCATCCACATCCGATACCGCTTTGGTCATCACCGTTCCAATGCTTTCTCGCTCCAGTTCATCCCGGCTCATGTTCACGAGGCTGTTGTAGAGCATATGACGCATGTTGCGGCTGGTATTATTTGCAAAACGGCGCACATAGAAGCGCTTCACGCAGCGCATGACCTGCACGGCTAAAATGACAATCAGATAGACCACCGCCAGTGACAGCATGGCGGAAAAGGATTCACGACCACCCATAATGTCGAACAGGCACTGTGCCAAACGGCCTTCAAAATATGGCCCCGCAATCATTCCAACATTGTAAAGGATGCCTGAAATCGTAACCAGCGTGAGCGACCAACGTTCCATCTTGAAGTAGGACAGAATATGGTCAGGCTGAGAAACCTGTTTGATATTTTGATTTGTGCTGCTCATTTTCCTCCGCTCCCTTCTAAAAAGCGGTGAATGAGGTTTGGAAAGTCTGCCTTGCTCTCTGCCTTGGAGCGCGTGTAAAGGATGTTCAGCAGCCGACAGAACTCAGCATTTTCCTCAGGAGACAATGTTTCCTGCAAATATTCATAATAAAGAGCTTCAACGGAAGCCTTGGAGTTTTTTAATTGGTCAGCCTTTTCAGTGGCATAGAGCAGCTGGCTGCGGCCATCGGCAGGGTTTGCCTTTCTGATAAGATACCCCTTTGCCTCCAGATTGGCCGCACGGCGGGCAGCGGCCCCTTTATCCAATGCGAGAATCTCCCGAATGGCAGCCTGTGTGATGCCGGGATTTTTGCGAACCACATGGATGAAATCATATTCCGCAGTTCCAATATCGTCCAGCTTCAGCATACGGGCAGTAAACTTATTGACTTCACGGGCAATCTTTGTGATTTGCCGTTTAGTGGCATCCATAATAGCACCTCCAGCATAAAAAAGATGTAGTATCAACTAAACTGTATGATACTACATCTTTTATTTTCTGTCAATGAAAATGGATATTAAAGGATCTAAGGTGAGGTTTGAAGAGAAAACATGTTCACCATATGAACAGAGGAAAAAGGAGAAAAATGATATGATAACTAAAATTCGCTCACCTGCCTTTGACAAGGATACTCTGGACTATATTGTTCTAAATCATCCACACTGCACAAGGAAAAGGTTGAAACCACAGTATCAAATGTGTTGTCGTCAAAATGAAGTGCAGCGGCACTTTCCGAAAATAACGCAACCTCGATGGCACTATCCTTCAGCTTTCTAGGATAAGCCTCCACAGTAGCAATGTGTGTAATATTAGTAGGATAAAGGGGAAGGTTGGTGCCTTCCCCAATTCCTATTTCAAGAATGTTGCCGTATGCGTGTTTCAGCAGTGCGGTACGCTTTTTCAAAATGGAATTTTTTCCAATATTCCATCGCATCAGCGTTGGAAAAGCAATATCTTGATACCAGCCCATAGGCTTACCTTCTGAGCAGCTTTTTTACAAGCTTCACAAGCTCATACCAGAACACGGCTACTGCTGCAATCCCAACGGCTTTCAAAAGCATGGGTACAGACAGCGGTGCCAGCTTCAAGAATGCATTCAGCGGAGAGTAAAGGATAATGCCCAGCATCGCAAGTGTTCCGAAGTTCACGGCCCACATTACCTTGTCTTTTGCAAGACGAATGATAGATTGCAGGGCGAAGTCATGATCAGAGCTGTTCACCTGCACCAAGAATAAGTTGGAAATCATAATAATGGAAAGCCCTATGGCGCGGGCAACCGATGCATTGTCTGCATTGCCGGAGAGCGTCACATAGTAAGCACCAAAGGATGCGGCAAAGATGACAAGACCCTGCAACACGCTTTTCGCCAGAATGTGCGCAGTCAAAAGCTTTTCCTTGGGGTCACGAGGTTTTCGTTCCATAATATCTGTTTCGGCAGGCTGGCGCTCCAGCACAATGGAGCAGGTGGGGTCAATCAGCAGCTCCAAAAGCACAACGTGCAGCGGCAGCAAAAGCAGTGCTGTCGGCGCAATGCCGAGGATAGGTGCAAGCAGGGAGGCAAATGCAATAGGGATGTGAATGGTGAACACATAGCCCACTGCCTTGCGGATATTATCATAAATTCGCCTGCCATCCTTGACTGTTTCCACAATGGTGGTAAAGTTGTCATCCATTAAAATAAGGTCGGCGGCCTCACGAGATACCTCACTGCCACGCTTGCCCATTGCAATGCCGATGTCTGCATATTTTAGAGCAGGTGCATCATTAACACCGTCACCGGTCATAGCAACAATCTCGCCGTTGTCCTTAAACGCTTTCACAATGCGCATTTTATGTTCAGGAATAACACGGGAGAAAATGCTGACATCCTTAACCCTTTCACGCAGTTGCACGTCAGTCATTTCGTTTAGCATATCGCCTGTGATGATATGGTCACTGTTTGGCATACCAATTTTCTTTGCAATAGAGGATGCGGTAATTCCGTTGTCGCCTGTAATCATAACAACACGAATACCCGCCCTATTGCATACCGCAATATCCGCCTTGACACTTTCACGGGGAGGATCGGCAAGGCCCACAAGGCCGCACAGGCGCAGGCGGCAGTCAGTGATCTGCGGCGGGATCTCCGATTCATTGGCGGGGCTTGCTGTAGCAACCGCAATGACACGCAGCCCCTGCGTGGACATTTCCATGATTTTACGCTCTGCAGTTGCCCTTTCTTCGCCCGTCAGGTCGCAAATAGTCAGAATCTGCTCAGCGGAGCCCTTGGCGGCAATCACCAGTTTGTCGTCCCGTCGCCAAATGTGCCCCATCATTTTCAGCTCGTTGGTAAAGGCATACTCACTGACCAGCTTGCCGCCAAAGAGGAAGTCTCTGGATATTCCAAGACTTTCGCAATAAGCCAGCATGGCCTTTTCCATGGGGTCGTAGGCATCCGTTTCACAGCCCATTCCCATGATCTCGCACAGCGTGCGCTCGTCGCCGTCTACGGCCCAGGTGCTCTGCATGGCCATTTGGTTCATGGTGATAGTACCGGTTTTATCCACGCACAGAACTGAGACGGCTCCTAGAGTTTCCACGCTGGGGAGCTTTCGTACCAGAGACTGCTTTTTGGCCAGCCGCCATGCGCCCATAGAGAGGAACACCGTGAGAATCACCGGGAACTCCTCCGGAATCATGGCCATGGCCAGCGTAACTCCGGAGAGAATACTCTCAATCAGTCGGGCGCCGAAGGGATGGTCGGGAATATTGAACCAAGTAAAAATGCCTACCAGCGCAAACAGAACGGCGGCAATCCCCGCGCACAGCTTCACAAGGCTTCCCGTCTGCTTTTGCAGTGGCGTGGGCTCCTCTGGCGCAGCGGCAATATGAACGCCGATTTTTCCATACTCGGTGCCGCTGCCGATTTTGTCAACCAGCACTGTTGCTGTTCCTTGTGTGACCAAAGTTCCTGCATAACAGTAATCCTTCCGCCAATAGTCAGAAATGGGCTCTGCACTTTCGGTTGGAATTTTCCACACACCTTCTGCTTCGCCTGTTAAGGAGGACTCATCCACGCACAGGTCATTACATTTTAGCACAATACCATCAGCAGGAATTTTGACTCCCTCATAAATCATCATTAAGTCGCCAGGAACAAGATCGCAGCTTGCAATTGTCTGCTCCTTGCCGTCACGAATGACTGTGACATGTGGGGCAGACAAATCCTTGAGAGCGTTCAAGGTTTTATCTGTTTTCCATTCTTGGATGACATCAATGCTGATAATGCCCACTACAAAAATGAGCATAATCGCACCATCTCTGGGTTCACCCAGAATAAAATAGATGATTGCAGCAACAATCAGCAGCAAAAACATCGGCTCACAGATAATGTGCAGAACTTTTCTTAGAAAGCTCTCTTTCTTCTGTGAGGTCAATTCATTTTTGCCATATTGTTCCTGCAATCGTTTTGCTTCGGCGGCGGCTAGGCCTGCCATGTTCAGTTTGTTGCTTGTCATAAAAGAACCCTCCGTTGTGGCCTTGCGGCAGCGTTTGATAGCTCTATGGCACTCCATTTTCGTGGTCGTTGTTCCATTTGGGTATAAAAATAGCACACCTATGGAACATACTACTGTCCCACAGATGTGCGCATTATGCAATCTGCTGCCACTCGTTGGGTGGCCCGGCCCCATGACCTCTTATAAAAAAGGTTCATCGCCTGCTCAGTTTGTACTGTTGATCTCGCATTCCAAGTAAAGAATGTAATGCAGTGCAAAGAGGTTACTAAATATTATATGCGGCTGTAATGTAATTGTCAACTAAAATATGATAATTTCCCATTTCTTGAAAAAGGGGGGCTTTGTTTGAAAATTAAAATCCGTTCACCGTCCTTATGCAAGTATTGACTGGACGATACTTGGTATGTAATCAGGAGAAAATTGACTTTCGGCGCATAAAGTGATATTATAATGGCAATGATTATAAATGAAAATCAACCATATAATATCACTTAACCGGGAGGTGAAGCACATGGAGCAGATTGGATATGGAGAACACATTGCAGAGACTGTTAAAAATATTCCCTACGAGGCAGCAATTCAAACAGAAAATATTGCGGCACAACTGGCGGAAACCTTTGCCTTGCCCTATGAGCAGGCCAAGGCACTGACCAATGTGAAGCTGAAGCGGATGGCGGACAAGGGCGAAATTGAAAGACTGCAAAAGGGCGTCTATTGTCAGGTGAAGCAGACCATATTCGGGAAAGTTACGCCGAGCATTGAGCAGGTGATGAAGAAAACCCTGACGGAACAGAACGGCGCCAAAATCGGGTACGAATCCGGCGCATTCCTGATGAACAGGCTGGGACTGACGACGTTGATTCCCCGCAACATGGAAATCACCACAAACCGTTATGGCGCAAAGCTGCCGAAAGATTGCCATATTAAGCTGAAAAAGCCTGCTGTGCCGATAACGGACGACAACTGGAAATATCTCCAGTTCATCGATCTGACAATGGCGCTTGCCGATGCGCATATAGATGCGGAGAAGCCGGAGCTACTGCTGACAGGCTATGCAAAGCGACAGGAACTGGATGGTCTTGCCCTGCTGTTTACCGCACGCAAACATTACTCGGCAAAGGTGATACTGCCCCTTATCGATTTACTCATGGAGGTGAACAATGAACTTACATCAGGATAAAGACGCATTTGAAGCCCTGCTCTCGGACGTCAGCCGCAGAACAGGCATCCGAAGCGACATTATAGAAAAGGATTACTATCTGACGCTGCTACTATGGGAGCTGTCCGTAAAGCAGGAGTCCCTTCCCGCATACTTTAAAGGCGGAACCGCCCTGTATAAATCCATCGGCCGAATGAAACGCTTTTCGGAAGATATTGATCTGACGGTTGCAGTTCATGACTGTTCAAAAAGTCAGGGAAAAAAGCGGCTGGAAACATCGGCAAACGGCTATCATACTCTTTCAAGGACAACCGATAAAGCCAGAGAAAGCAATCAGAAGGGCAGCATCACCAGCGTATATGAATACGTTCCTGTAACTGCGGTGGATTCCGCTGATGCCCTGCAGCGTTTTGGCTATGTAAAGGTGGAGGCAACATCCTTCACCATCAGCGAGCCGGTGGAAATCCTTGAAATCTCACCACTTCTTTATTCAGAGGCAACCGGTGAGCAACGCCAAATTCTCGAATCAAATTACGGAGTAAAACTCTTTCCTGTGCAGACCATCAAGCTGGAACGTATCTTCGCAGATAAAATACTGGCTGCGGAATTTTATTACCAGCGGCGTATGCTGTTTGATACCGCCAAGCACCTTTATGACCTTGCCATCATGATGGAACAGGAAAGAATCCGCACCCTGCTCTCAGCGCCGGAAGAACTCACAGCCATGCTCGCCTATAAGCGAAAAGAAGAAAGGGAGCGGATCGGAAGTGACCTGTCGGAAAAACCTTTTTCCCAATTCACCCTTTTTGATGCTGTTGGCACGGATGCCGAGCTGACGGTAGCCTTTTCAAAAATGCAGGAGATTTATGTATTTTCCCAAAGAGACATTCTTTCTCCGGCACAGCTCTCTGAAAGCATGGCAGTCTTGAACCAAACCCTACTCCAGTTGGATGAGGGTCTTGAAAGGACGCAGGCTCCCGGTGAGCATACCCAGCAGAAAATGCTGTAACGCACAGGAGGCGATGCGATGAAGCACGGCGAAATTGTGGGGAAAATTCATAACTCCATGTATCAGCAGCTCCAAAAGAGCGGTATAGCGGCACCGGTGCAGGTGCTGATGGATCTGAGCATCCTCTCCAAAGAGGATTATGAGCGGTGGCGCTTCGGCAAGGTGGATTATTTGGAGCGTGTCTGCAAGGTGAACCTCTCCGAGCTGTCCCTTATCATGCGGGAAATCCGAAGCTATGCCGCCAAAAACAAACTCAAGGCTTCGTGGACTTTTTATAAACAGTGGGGACTGAAAAGCTTCCCCCATGCAAAGAAACTCCGGTTTTCCAAAAGCGGCGGCGAGGACATTGAAAAAGCCTATGCCACCCATTATATAAACCCTGTCAGAGTGAGCGAGCTAAAACAACAATCACAAATACTTTCCAAGGCGCACTGTGAATGAACCCACGGTGCGCCTTTTTTATTTCTCCCAAAAGGCGTTTGCAGCAGCAAAACAAGGAGAGCGGCAGAACCGCTCTCCTTGCTTTTTGCAAACGGACTTTGTTATTTATCGTTGCCGTCGGGTTCTGAATCTCTTTTGAGTTCCAGCACAACACCGTCATCGCCGGAGATGAAAAGCTCCTCCGTCTTTTGCTGCGCACGCTGAAGCAGCGAAATGGCATCTGTCACATCGTTAAACAGCGAATCATACATTTTTTTGTAATCTGCCACGCAACTGACCTCCTTTTCCTTATTTCGGCGGCCACCGTTGTGTGGTATTGAAGCTCTGAACGAACAGATTGTCAAGTCGTTTTTGAAGTTTTATGAATCATTGCGCCCTGCCTGAAATCCGTTCAGGCAGATACAAAGGCACACCGCAGCATTGCTATGGTGTGCCTTTTTTATTTCTACAGAAAAGAGGTGAAAATCCAATGTTCATATGGGACTTCGTCCTTGGAACCGTGATGGATCAGATCATCGAATGGCTCTACGGACAGGTGGTCGGCTTTCTGGCCGACTTCTTTGCACAGATGGGGAACATGGGCGTGGAGCTGTTTGAGATGAGCTGGGTACAGTCCATCGTCCTGTTTTTCTCCTATCTGGCTTGGGCGCTGTACGGAACCGGGCTGGTGGTGTCGGTGTTTGAAACCGGCATAGAATACCAGCACGGCCGGGGCAGCGTAAAGGACACCGCTTTAAACGCCATCAAGGGCTTTATGGCGGTGTCTCTTTTTACCATCGTACCGGTGGAGCTGTTCAAGCTTTCGGTCAATCTCCAGAGCAGCCTCACGGCGGGCATCACCGGGTATGGAACCAGCTTTGGCGACCTTGCCGGAAACATCATTTCCGAGCTTGGCAGCTCGGCGGACATCGGCGGCGCCATGGGCTCCGGCGTGTTCGGCGGACTGTCTGTCATTACCAGCCCCATCCTGCTGCTCTTTATGATTATCATGATGGGCTATGCGGTCATTAAGGTGTTCTTTGCTAATCTGAAGCGCGGCGGCATTTTGCTGATCCAGATCGCCGTGGGCAGCCTGTATATGTTTTCCGTTCCCCGCGGCTATATCGACGGCTTTACACAGTGGTGCAAGCAGATCATTGGTCTGTGCCTGACCACATTTTTGCAGGCAACCATCCTCACGGCAGGGCTTATGGTCCTGCGAACCCATGCCCTGCTGGGGCTTGGTCTGATGCTGGCTGCGGGAGAGGTGCCGCGAATCGCCGGAGCCTTCGGGCTTGATACCAGCACAAAGGCCAATGTGATGAGCGCCGTGTATACCGCACAGGCAGCCGTCAACACCACCCGCACCATCGTACAGGCGGTAGCTCCGAAATAATTATGAAAGGAAAAGCCTATGAAACTAATCTATGTAGCGTCCCCTTATGCAGGGGGCATCGAACAGAATACCAAATATGCCCAGAGAGCGTGCCGCCATGTGATGAATGAGGGGCACGCTTTTTTTGCGCCCCATCTGTTATATCCGCAGCTTCTTGATGATTCCAAGCCGCAGGAGCGCCAGCTCGGTCTGGATATGGGGCTTGCCGTGCTCCCCCGCTGTGACGAGCTGTGGTGCTATGGCGACCGTATTTCCTTCGGGATGCACCTTGAAATTGAGGAAGCGGTCAGGCTCGGCATCCCGGTGTGCCGGGTAATGGAACAGGAAAACGGCTTTGTCATTGGCAGAGTAAAAAACACCGTACCGGCCGAGGCTCCCATACAGGCGATGAGGATGGTCTGATGATGCGCATGGGGAGCCTCTTCGATGGGATTGGAGGCTTTCCCCTTGCCGCCGTCCGCAATGGGTTCACTCCCGTATGGGCCAGTGAAATCGAAGCCTTTCCTATCGAAGTGACGAAAATCCGATTCCCCGAAATGCGCCATGTCGGGGATATTACAAAGCTGGACGGAGCGAAACTGCCGCCTGTGGATGTCATTTGTGGCGGCTCACCCTGCCAAGATTTATCGGTCGCTGGCCAGCGCCGGGGCTTGGCGGGTGAGCGTTCCGGCCTGTTTATGGAGCAGACCCGAATTGCAAAGGAGATGAGAAAAGCCGATGAGCAGCGAAACGTACCAGCTCACCTTGTTCGACCTCGATACCTCGTTTGGGAGAATGTCCCCGGAGCCTTCAGCTCCGCAGAGGGGGAGGACTTCCGGGCGGTCATTGAGGAGATCGTCCGCATTAAGTACAGTGCCTGTGATGTGCCTCGACCTGAGTCCGGGCGCTGGGAATCTGCTGGGGCTGCCCTTTTGGGAGATGAATTCAGCTTGGCTTGGAGAGTCATGGACGCTCAATTCTGGGGAGTCGCCCAGCGTCGCCGTCGCATCTTCCTTGTCGCAGATTTTGGAGGTACGACCGCACCCGAAATACTATTTAAGCAAGACGGCCTGTTTGGGAATATTGCGCAGAGCGGAGGCCAGAGGCAAGGAACTGCCGCCCCAGCTCAGGGACGCACTGATGATACAGGCGGGGCTTGCCTGACACCATGGGATGTCCAAAGCCGCCGCATTTTTGAAGAAACTGGGACATGGCCCGCCCTCTACGGCGGCGAAGGCGGCGGGCACGGATATATCCAGACAGAAGAAAAAACAGCGATAGCCTTTGCCGCAAATCAGCGTGATGAGGTACGGGATTTGCACGATGTTGCAGGAGCGATACAGGCCCAGCCGGGGATGAAGCAGCAGACCTTTGTGGCACAGCCGCTGTTCTGCTTAAACGATCAGGGCGGCGAACGGATGGATGTCACCGAGGATGTTTCGTCTACACTGCGCGCCGGTATGGGAGGGCATCCTCCACTGGTATCTCAGCCCAATTGCATGAACAGCTGGGACACCCAGCAAAGCCGTGTGTTCACGCCGGAGGGTGTGGCTCCTACTCTTGCCGGTGCGGACGGCGGCGGTGGCAGAAACCCGGCAGGGCTGTTGTTTGCGGCAGGGGTTGTCAGCAAGGGGGATGGAGATTGTTTTCTGACTCCCGAAACACACACCTCGCTAACCGGCGGTGGCGGGCAGGCCGGACAGGGCTATCCCTGTGTGCTTACTGCAGGCTTCTGCGGCAATGCCAGTGCCGAAGCCAGAGGAATCGGCTATCAGGCTGAGTATTCCCCTACCATTAAAACGGGCACTGCGCCATCAGTTCTGTGCCTCAACGATCAGGGCGGCAGCCAGATGCACTCCACCGAGGATATCACCGGTACGCTCCGTGCCCAAGAGCATGGACACCAGCCGCTGGTCATGGCAACCCAGCAGGGCGGCGCTGAAATTGGTGAGGGCATTTGTCCGACTATCACGGCAAGTGCCGGTATGAGTGGCAATAACCAGCCGGTGCTGTTTGAAAATCACGGCATCGACAGCCGCTACACCGGCCCGCATGCTGTGGCGCCCACCATGTCCGCCCGGATGGGAACCGGAGGAAACAATGTTCCGCTGGTGGGGAACCCCGTTGCATTTTCCCTTGATTCAAAGGAATCCAACAGCATGAAATCAGCCAATCCCCATTCGGGATGCCGGGAAACGGACGTTGCCAGAACCATTGACACGACAAACCCCGACCCCAGCAAAAACCAAGGCGGCATTGCTATTTTGCAGGAAACCATCTGCATTGCGGGGAACACCATTGACCGGGAGCCGGAAAACGGCGGCAACGGTCTCGGCTGTAAGCCGGACATCAGCTACACCATTACGACCTCCGACCGCCACGCAGTGTGTGAGCCATACCAAGAGGTGGTGGGCGCGCTTTGCCGTGGGGATGAGAAAGGCATCGGCAGCCAGTATGTCAGTCAGAATAAATGCATTGTCGAAAGGCGTAACCTGATTCGCAGGCTGACACCTTTGGAATGTGAACGGCTCCAAGGCTTTCCCGACGGCTGGACGCTGATTCCCGGCGCATCCGACAGCGCCAGATATAAGGCTCTTGGAAATAGTGTGGCGATACCCTGTGTGAGCTTTGTCCTCCGCGGTATCGCCTATTTTTTGCGAAAAATTGATGAAGAACAGGAGGAATCGCCCCCATGTACATCTACCCCGACAACCTAAAATCCAAGGCAACCCTGTGGCTGTGGGAGCTGCGTGACATCGGAATCATCGGCATCGGCTGCCTGATTTCAGTGTTCGCACTCTCACGGCTCGGCTGGCTGCCACCCATTGTCGTGACGGCGGTCTATGCCTTTTTATCCATCCGCTTCGAGGATGTGAGCATCCTTGATTTTATCCGCTACGCCGCCGCTTTCTTTTTTGGAAAGCAGCAGACCTATGAATGGAGGGCGTGAATATGAACCGGAAAAAGAAGCAGGAGGCCAGAGAAAAAGCCTCCACCCGCCAGCTCATGGACATCGAGGGCATCACCGGCCACAGCCTTGTGACTCCCCACGGCGAGCTGGTATTTTTTATGATCAAGCCTACCAATATCAGTGTCCTGTCCGATTCCAGCATCGGAGCAAGGATTTATGCCCTTATGAATGTGCTGAAAGGCATCTCGGATATTGAAATGCTGTGCCTGAACAGCCGGGAAAATTTTGAGGACAACAAAAGCTACCTGAAAGCCAGAATGGACGCCGAGCAGAACCCCGTCATCCGAAAGCTGCTGGCACAGGATCAGACAGCCCTTGACCATATGCAGGTGCAGATGGCAACGGCGCGGGAATTTTTAATCATTATACGGCTTCGGAATGAAAAAGAAAGCGATGTTCAGCCATACCTTTCCCGCATCGAAAAGAGCCTCAAGGATCAGGGCTTCACGGTGCGCAAGGCGGGTGAATCGGACATCAAGCGTCTGCTGGGTGTCTATTATGAGCAGAATGTCACGACCGAGGTGTATGAGGATTACGATGGGGAACGCTGGGTTATTTTGAATGAGTGAACAGATAAACGGAAAGCCGGAAGTATGCACCCCCGGCTTTCCGCAAATCACTTTTCCGCAGATTCATCTAAAACGTGTTTCCCTTTGGGATAAAGAATACTGTCCTTAAATATTCCGTCTCCCCAAATTTCACTTTCAGATAATGTCGTTTCGATTAACTCGATCAGCTGCTTGTTAATGATAACCATGGCGCAGCGATACCCGGCAAAAGGCTGATAAAGCGGCATGACGATTTCTTTCCCATCCAAGGCAGACTCAATATCATTCACCTTAAAAGCAACGTGAGGTTCTTTTTGGATTCTAACATCAAGTGAGGAATTTTCACCGAAAGCATGTAACTCTATTGGAAGGGACAAATCATTTTTCATATCCAACGAGTACATGTCGAACAGAGGACTGTACTTCGTATCCTTATTATCTTTAATGTTTTCTAACGGAACAGGTTTGCCTATGTGATGAAAGGTCATCTGAAAATTATCAATCATATATTTTCTCCTTAATTGAATACAGGGTTTAGAAAATAATTATACCTCACATCTTTATCAAAGTGAACCATTTTACTTCAAGCCGTCACTAATGTGGCGGCTTTTCCTATACCCAAAATCAAAATCAGAAAGGAAGAAATGCTGATGGCAAGAAAAAGAAAGCGCCAATCTCCGCCGCAGGAGGATGTAAAAATCAAGGATTTCCTTGACATGATCGCACCGGGCATCATCAAATTCAACACCGACCACTTCCTCTGCGGCAACACCTACCGCTGTGTGTGGGTGCTGCGGGAATATCCCACTGCTACCGAGGAACAGGCCATCCTGCGCCACCTTGGCGAAAAGGACGGCGTGACCCTGCGCATCTATACCCGTCAGGTAACGGCGGCCGAGGAAAAGAAGATCATCCACAATGCCGCCAACAAGAACCGCATGGATAAGAGCAATACCAACGACCTCCAGCAGACCGTCACCGCCGAAAGCAATCTGCAGGATGTGGTCACGCTGGTATCCTCCATGCACCGAAACCGGGAGCCGCTCCTGCACTGCGCTGTGTTTCTGGAGCTGACCGCTCATGATCCCGATGCGCTGAAGCTCCTCCAGACCGATGTTCTCACCGAGCTGGTGCGCAGTAAGCTCAATGTGGACCGGCTCATGCTGCGCCAGCGGGAGGGCTTTCTCGCCGTAGGTCCCGCCGGATACAACGTGTTCGCCAGCCAGTTTGAACGGGTGCTCCCGGCAAGCTCTGTAGCAAATCTCTACCCCTTCAACTACAGCGGCAAAACCGATCCTCGCGGGTTTTACCTCGGCAGGGACAAGTTCGGCTCGAATATCATCGCGGATTTTGACAAGCGCGACGATGACAAAACAAACGCCAATGTGCTGATTTTAGGCAACTCAGGCCAAGGCAAGAGTTACCTGTTAAAACTCATTCTCTGTAATATCCTCGAATCGGGCAAGTCTGTTCTTTGCCTGGACCCAGAGCACGAATATGTGGAGCTGGCGGAAAACCTCGGCGGCTGTTTCATCGACCTCATGTCGGGCCGGTACCGGATCAACCCGCTGGAGCCGAAAACATGGGATGAGGGCGGCAGCCCGGAGGATACCGATGCGCCACAGGCGTTTCGCCAGTCCACTAAGCTCAGTCAGCATATCAGCTTTCTCAAGGATTTCTTCCGGTGCTACAAGGATTTTTCCGACCGCCACATTGACGCCATTGAAATCATGCTGGGCAAGCTGTATGAACAATTCGGCATCAGCGACCGCACCGATTTCAGGAGCCTTGCCGCCACAGACTATCCCGTTTTGTCTGACTTATATGCCCTGATTGAAGCCGAGTACAAGGGCTATGACAAAACCAAATACCAGCTCTACCCGCCAGAACTTTTACAGGAAATCCTGCTGGGGCTCCACTCCATGTGCATGGGCGCGGAAAGTCAATTTTTCAACGGCCACACCAACGTGACCTCCGACCGTTTTATTGTGTTCGGAGTAAAAGGCTTGCTCCAAGCCAGCCGGAATGTGAAAAACGCCCTGCTGTTCAATGTGCTGTCCTTCATGAGCGACAAGCTGCTGACCGAGGGGAACACTGTCGCCGCCATTGATGAGTTGTACCTGTTCCTCACGAACCTGACGGCTATTGAATATATCCGCAATTTTATGAAGCGTGTGCGCAAGAAGGAGTCGGCGGTGATTCTTTCGTCGCAGAACTTGGAGGACTTCAACATCGAGCATATCCGGGAGCTGACAAAGCCCCTGTTTTCCATTCCGTCTCATGCGTTTCTGTTTAACGCAGGCAACATCGACAAGCGGTTCTATATCGATTCCCTGCAATTAGAGGAATCCGAATACAACCTCATCCGCTTTCCCCAGCGCGGCGTGTGCCTTTACAAATGCGGTATTGAGCGGTATAACCTTGCGGTTCACGCTCCGGCATATAAGGAGAAATTGTTCGGAACGGCGGGCGGCAGATAATGAAGAAGGGAGAAAAAATCATGAACAGACTGCAACAGCAGAAAGAAAACAAATCGGGACTCCTCGAAGATATGCTGTCCTTCATCCGCTACACCCCCAACCGGGAAGCGGATCTTTTAGCCTTTATGGAGAAGTACCAGAAAGCGGACTGCGACGAACGCCCCGCTGTTCTGGAGCAGCTTCGGCGCTGCATGGACGGTAAGGAATACCCCGATCCCTATGCCGGGAGCTACCACTATACCCCGGAGGATGTGTCTCTCATGGGGCAGATTCTGGATGATTACATCGACGCTCTCACCTTGGCACAGGGCGATCCCGCCGCCGTTTCTGAGTGTGTGCGGGATACGGTGCTGAAAATCAATGCGCTCAACGAGGAATGCGGACGGTACCTCATTGATACCTGGCGCAGGGAACGGCTGTGCGGCTTCCTCAATTCCGCGGCGGAGCTTGCGGGGCTGTCTCAGGAAAAAGACCTGACCCTGCAGCACAGGATGTGGTAAGGCGGTGGTTAAATGGAGATACAGAGTCAGGATTTCGGGATTGAAATTGAAATGACCGGGCTTACAAGAAGCCGTGCCGCCGGGGTGATTGCCGAGCATTTCGGCACCACAAAAGAATATGAGGGCAGCTTCTACGACGCCTATTTCGCAAGGGATACCACCGGCCGCAAATGGAAGGTCATGAGCGACGGCAGTCTGGACTGCCAGCGGAAGGAGGGGCGCAGGAAGGTCAGCGCTGACCGGAACTACAGCGTGGAGCTGGTCAGCCCCATCTGTCAGTATGGGGACATCGAAACGGTGCAGGAATTAATCCGCAAGCTCCGGGAAGCCGGAGCTTTTGTGAATTCCTCCTGCGGCATCCATATCCACATCAACGCCGCCCCCTTTGACGCACCCCATCTGCGCAATCTGGTCAACATCATGGCGGCCAAGGAGGATATGATTTACAAGGCGCTGAAGGTCTCGCGTGGGAGGGAAAGCCACTACTGCCAGAAGATTGACCCCGCTTTTTTAGAGCGGCTCAACCGGCAGAAGCCCGCCACCCTCGACCGGCTGAAAAGCCTCTGGTACAACGGCGGCGACGGCAGCCGGGAGCATTACCATCACAGCCGCTACCACTGCCTGAATCTGCACAGCGTGTTTCAAAAAGGCACAGTGGAGTTCCGGGCGTTCAACGGAGATCTGCACGCCGGAAAAATCAAGGCATACATCCAGTTCTGTCTTGCCATGACTGCGCAGGCGCTCAACCAGCGGTCGGCAAGCCCGACAAAAACCCAATCCAGCAACGAAAAATATACCTTTCGTGTGTGGCTTCTGCGCCTCGGCATGATCGGGGACGAGTTCAAAACCGCCCGTAAGCATCTGCTGGATCATCTGGAGGGCTGTATTGCGTGGAAAGACCCGGCACAAGCCCAAAGACAAAAAGAACGGCTGCGGCAAAAGCGGGAGGCGGAGCGCTCCCAGGCGCAGACCCCGCCGGAAGAAGCGGTGCCAGAACCCATTATGGAAGCGGAGGACGATCAGTCCCCCGCTTTTACTATGTCCATGTAGAAGGGAGATCATATGAAAAATAAACTGTATATCGCCTACGGCAGCAATCTCAATCTGCCGCAGATGGCGCATCGCTGCCCATCCGCCAAGGTGGTGGGGGCATCCGAAATCAAGAATTATGCTCTTGTGTTCCGGGGCGGCCGAAGCGGAGCCGTTGCTACCATCGAACCCTGCGAGGGCTCCTCCGTCCCTGTTCTGCTATGGAAAATCACGCCGAAGGACGAGGCGGCGCTGGATGTTTACGAGGGCTTTCCCCGGTTCTATGACAAGGAAATGATGGAGCTGCCGCTGGACGGACAAATGGTGTCCGCCATGGTCTATGTCATGACGCCGGGGCATCGCTTGGGGTACCCATCGGACTATTACTACAACACCATCCGTGAGGGCTACAAAACCGCGGGGTTTGATCCCGCTGTTCTGGAGCAGGCGGTGGACTATACCGAGCAGCTCATGGAGAGTGAGCCGGAGCCGGAACAGCAGAGTCTATTCGGCTTTGGTGAAATGAAATGGTGGTGACGGCATGGCAGATCCCGCAACCATTACAGCGGTTGCCAAGGCCGCCGCTGCCGCGCTCTCTGATGAACGCCTCCGAAAGACCATCGGATGGGTAATCGCTGCCGTCCTGTCCCCGCTGATTTTAGTCATCGTGCTGGTCTGTTCCTTGCTCTCCGGCACCACAAACCACAACAACACAGCTGTGGAGCTGTGCTTTCACGGCGGTGTGATTCCAGCGAGTATGCCTGCGGAGTACCGGGAATACATCGGGGATATGCGCCAAAGCTTCACCCTCATAGACGGCGCTATTGCCAGCGTGAACGCAGAGATGGAGGGCGGCGACAGCCTTGACGATGACCGCGTCAAGGCAATTTTTTATTCTCTGTTCTTCGGCGCAGCGTCCCCCTCCCGGCTGGAGCATCGTAAATATGTGGACTGCTTTGTGACCTATGAAGAACGCACCCGCACCGTGGACAACGGCGACGGCACCACCTCGGAAGAAACCTACACCGTAGCCGTTTCCATTGATTCTCTGCCCACCGTCTACAACAACATCCGCGCACTGCTTGGCAGAGCCATCACCTATGAGGATCAGGCCAACGCCAACGAAATTTATTACCGTGCCCGGTACGGCACCGGCGCACCCATGGAGGGGGACGGCTCCGGGTTGTGGGAGGACTGGGCGCCGGATCAGATAGACGGCTTTTATTCTGATTTGCCTGTCGGAGAAAGGGGCGCAGAGGCTGTCCGGCTGGGGCTTTCCCGCCTTGGCGACCCCTATTCCCAGGAGCTGCGCGGACAGGGCAGCTACACCGACTGCAGCTATCTTGTGCAGTGGGTGTACAAAAAGCTGGGCGTAAATCTGCCCGGCACGGCTGCGGCGCAGGGAAAATATTGCGTAGACAACGGGCTGACGATTCCCAAATCTGGTCTTGCTCCCGGCGATTTGGTGTTCTGGAGCCACAAGCCCAACGGCCGCTTCATGAACATTACCCACGTTGGAATCTATGCCGGGGACGGCAAGGTGGTGGACGCGTCCTCCTCCAGAGGGGAGGTTGTCTACCGGGATTTATTCGATTCCGGCAAGCAGGTGCTGTACACAAGACCCTATGCCGACGCACCGGAAACCTCCAGCTCCGGTCTTATTTCCCCTCTTGGAAAGAGCTGGCGTTCCATGGTGACCTCCGAATTCGGCGGCAGGACGGACCCGCTCACCGGGGAATGGGCGGGACATTCCGGCATTGACCTCGGCGCATCGAAAGGAACCTCCATCCGTGCGGCCAAGGCGGGAACGGTGAAAACCGTTGTCTATGGCAGCACCGGCTACGGCTACTATCTAACCATTGACCACGGCGGCGGGCTGGTGACTTTATATGGTCACTGCTCGGGGATTCTTGTCCGTGAGGGGCAGACGGTGAAAGCCGGGGAAACCGTTGCCAAGGTGGGCTCCACCGGGCGCAGCACCGGAAACCATCTGCACTTCGAGGTGCGGGTGAATGGCGTGAAGCAGAATCCGAGAAATTATCTGCCGTAAAAAGAGAAAGAAGGAATGATTTTATGCGTGAAAACAGGATTAAGGTACTCAAAATTGAGCCGGGGCAGGCGCCCCAAGTCAAGGAAATCCAAAATGACCTTGCCAGCCTGCAGGCGGAGGTTGGAGGGCTGATTGAATGCATCGGCTTTCCAAACGGCTGCGTTGCCGTCTGCAATGAGGAAGGCAAGATAAACGGAATGCTACCCAACAGAAGGCTGGGTGCGGACATTATCTGCGGCCCGTTTTTTGTCTGCGACACCGCCCATGACGGCAACTTTACCTCGCTCGGCAAGAGCAAGATCGCGGAATACAGCCAGCTCTTTGCTGACATTCCAGAATTCACCGGGCAGGAGCCGGAGCTTGAACCCGGCTTCACCTTTATCGGATTTGAGTATTAGGAGGGCTCCCATTATGAAAAAAGAAAGCATTACCATACAAATGGACGGCGAAAAGCTCCGTGCGGTAAAACGCTACATGGAAAAGAAGGACGCGGATCTCACGAAAGAGCTTTGTGATTCCCTGCAGAAGCTCTATGAAAAATATGTTCCGTCTTCCGTCCGGGAATACATTGACGAGGGCATAGAGGGTGAAGCTCCGGCGGAGGCTTCACCCAAAAAGCAGAAAGAAAAAATCAGGCAAACAGCAGAGCCGAGGCAGGAGGAGCAATGATGCAGTATTTTGATAAGCACAGCAATGAGATTAAGGCCGGAATGTTTCTCCGCATGGAGGACGGCAGCATAGAGGAAATATACGCCTGTACTGACGCATACGGCAAAGAGGATCTCGGCATCAATGCCAGCAATGATGAATTTCTGAAACGGCACGGCTTGGGTGAGTTTGACCGGGAATTCTATTCGCTTTCCTCTTTCAGCCTCAGAGAAACAGAACTTTGCCAATCCGAGCCTATCCAAGGTCATTCTGGCATGGAGATGAAGTAGCATACCGCCCACTGCACGTATCCCCCAGCGTTGCCCCCTGTTCGCCCCCGTGTGCCGTTTTCAGGACGGATGTGGCATCCATAACCCATCCCGCCCCAAACGGCAACGTAAAGGCTTTGTGCCGGGCGTTTGGAAAGGCGCACCGGCTCCCGAATCCGGCAGGTCCCCTCGGTCGAAAAAAGAGCGGGATAAAGGCGGGTGGTCGCAAGCGCCCTCCCGCCGTCCACTTCGCCCAGCAGTGCTGGGCGTTTTTCGCACCTTGCCATGAGGTGGTCGGATTGGGGATTTGGCACGGTCAGGGTGGTCGGAATCTGCAAAAATGCAGAAGAGCAAAGGATTTTGTACGGTCACCTCACAGGTGAACACTCACAAAAATGGAGGTTTTACCATGAAAAACAACAAGGAACGAACGGCGGTCTGGCTGTATCCCGAAACCATGGAACGGTTGGACGGCTGGCTGATACAAGATAACTGTAAGAGCCGCAGCGAGTTTATAGAAAAGGCGCTCTGCTTTTACATGGGCTACCTTGGAACGGAGGACACCTCCTCCTATCTTTCCAAGGCCCTGCTTTCCTCCATGGAGGGAACTCTGCAGAAAACTGAAAACCGGGTGGCAAGCAATCTGTTTCGCCTCTCGGTGGAAATCAGTATGATGATGCATCTGCTGGCAACTACGCTGGAGGTTACCGATGAGGAACTGCACCGGCTTCGCGGCCGGTGCGTTGCCGAGGTGAAAAAGACCAAGGGCAAAATCCGTCTGGACGATGCGGTGGATTTCCAGAACGGCATCGAGGCTGAAGAATAATGGCGCGAATCATTCTCAAGTGCCCCTATCTCAAGGGCGGGGAAAAGACCTCCGCCCATTTAAATAACCTCGTCAAATACATTGCCACCCGTGACGGTGTGGAAAAAATGGAGAGTGTCCACCGGCTCTGGCATTCTACCCAAAATCAGCAGGCGCTCATTGTGCAGATACTTCGGGAGTTTCCTGATACCAAGGATTTATTTGAATACGAGGATTACTGTGAGAATCCCAACCGGGGAAATGCCTCGGAGTTTATTTCCATTGCGCTGGAACAGAACCTTGATCAAATCAGCGGGCGGGAAAAATATCTGGACTACATTGCAAACCGTCCCCGCGTAGAAAAGTTTGATACCCACGGTTTGTTTACAGCCGGGGATGCGCCGCTGGTCTTGTCACAGGTTGCGGAGGAAGTGGCCGCTCACACCGGAAATGTGTGGACGCCGATTATTTCCCTGCGCCGGGAGGACGCCGCACGGCTGGGCTATGACAGTGCCCGTGCATGGAAAGCCCTGCTTTCCTCCAAGGCGATGGAGCTGGCCGAAAGCCTGAAAATCCACCCCGACCATCTGAAATGGTATGCGGCGTTTCACAATGAATCGCACCATCCGCATGTTCACATGGTCTGCTACAGTACCGATCCAAGGGAGGGCTACCTTACCAAACAGGGTATCCGCAAAATGAAGTCTTCTCTGGCAAATGAGATTTTCCGTCAGGAGCTGATTCCGCTTTACGGAGAAAAGACTCAGCGGCGGGAGGAGCTAAAGGAACAGGCCGCCGAAGCCATGGGAGAGCTGATTTGCCAGATGAAGGGCGGCGTTTTGGTCAGTGAGCGCATGGAGCAGCTTCTCACGCACCTTGCCGAACGGCTGCAAACGGTCAGCGGCAAAAAACAGTACGGCTACCTGAAAGCAGACCTGAAAAATATGGTGGACGAAATTGTAGATGAGCTTGCCAGGGACAGCCGCATTGCCGAAGCCTACCGTCTGTGGTGGGAGGTCAGGGGCAGAATCGAAGCGATCTACACCGAAACGTCCTCCGAGCCGCCGCCCCTTTCCCGCTGTGAGGATTTCAAGCTCATCCGCAATAGGGTCATTCAGGAAGCCCTGAATCTTGGCAGCGGTGCCATGACCTTTGAAGAACCGGTCTCTGTGGAAACCGCTCTGCCGGACGCCACCCCGGATGACGATGCACCCTCCATGGAGGCGACGCCGGAGAACGAACCCGCTGAACCGGAGGAGGATGCGTCTGAAACGCCGCCCGCTCCGTCCTTCCGCAGCGGGGAGAAATCCCCCACCTCATGGTGGACGGAGGAATACAAGCTGGCAAAACAGTATCTCCACGGCGATGAGGATGCCAATATTCCTCAGGATTTTGAGCAGGCGTTCGACTTGTTTCTTTTAGAAGCGGAAAATGATAATCCCCTTGCGCTCTATGATCTTGGCCGGATGACCGCCGACGGGCTTGGGTGCAAAGCGGATGCTGATGCCGCCTATGGCTGGTACGAAAAGGCACTTGCGGTGTTTCATGCCGCCGAGGAAGAAAAGCCTTGGAAGTACACCGAGTACCGCATCGGCAAAATGGTCGCCGCAGGGCTTGGCACAGAGCAGGACTATTTACAAGCGGCGGACTGGCTCACTCTTTCTGCAAACGAGAAGTACAAATATGCGCAGTATTCCCTCGGCGGTCTGTATTACCACGGCAAGGGTGTGGAGCAAGATCATGAAATCGCCTTTTCCCTCTACACCCGTTCGGCAGACCAGAGCTTTCCCTATGCCAGCTTTGAGCTTGGTAAAATGCTGCGGGACGGCATCGGCTGCGTAAAAAATCAGCCGGACGCTGACCGGCGTTTTCGGGAAGCCTTTCTCGGTTTCGTCTCGCTGGAGGAAAAAGGGCACGACGATAAGCTCCAGTACCGGCTGGGCTGGATGCTCTTGAACGGCGTGGGTACAGAAAAGAATGAAGCAAAAGCAAAGGAATTCTTTGAAAAGGCGGCGACGGTGGGAAATCCCTTTGCCTGCTACCAGCTTGCAAAGCTCATTCTCTCCGATGAAACAGCATCTCCATCAGAGGTGGAAAAGGCCCTCGGTTATCTCCGGCAGGCAGTGGAGGCTGAAAATCCCTATGCCGCATATTTTCTCGGCAAGCTCTATGAAAAGGGACAGCACGTCCCGCAGAACACGGTCGAGGCAGTACGGCTCTATACCCTGTCCGCAGAGCAGAACAACGACTTTGCTGCATACCGGCTGGGAAAGCTGCATCTTGGCGGCGAGGGCGTCCTGAAGGATGTGGAAGCCGCCATCCGCTGGCTGACCTTTGCCGCCGACCATAAGAATCCATTTGCCGAATATGCCCTCGGCGTCCTCTACCTTAAGGGCGAGGATGTTCCAAAAGACATTCCGAAAGCATTGGAATACCTGAAACACTCCGCCGCACAGGACAATCCGTTCGCAGCGTACCGGCTGGGCAAGGTTTATCTCATGGGCGGGGATGTGCCAAAGGATGTGCAGGCTGCTCTGCAATTCCTGACAGCCGCCGCCGAGCAAGGAAACCAGTACGCGCAATACACTCTCGGCAAGCTGCACCTGATGGGAAAAGATGTTCCGAGGGATAAAGAGTCCGCCGTTCGGTGGTTTACCCTGTCGGCGGCACAGGGCAATCTTTACGCGCAGTTTTTCCTTGACCATATGGACGAGTTCAAAGACCCCTCCGTCCTGCTGGCGGGCACGCGGCTCCTGCATCACATGAGCCGTGTGTTTGCAGACAATGCTCCGCCTCTGAAACCGCCCGGACAGCGCGCCGACCGCAAGCTCCTGCGCAGGCTCCGGGAGAAGAAGCAGGCGCAGGGTCATGCGCGGGACGACCACGAACAGACCATGTCACTCTAAAAACGATTGGAGGAACACCATGAAAAAGCAGAAAAAGAAAACCAGGCGGATGCCCATCTTAAAAAATATGTACCCGAAGCCATGCCGTCCTGTAAAAAGGGCGGCATTTTTTCATCGAATCGGCAATCGCCATCAATAGGAGGTGCTCTATGGGTGTGTATGTGCATTTTACAGATGAACAGAAATACCGCGCCAACAATGTGGATTTGGCGGACTTTCTCCAGCGGCGCGGCGAAAAGCTCCTGCCCAGCGGCCGGGATAAGCGGCTGGCCTCCGACCACAGCATCACCGTCCGGGGAAACGAATGGTATGACCACTCCGCGGAGAGCGGCGGCTATGCCATTGATTTTGTGCGGAAGTTTTACGGATGCTCTTATCCCGAAGCCGTGACCCTGCTGCTGGGCGGTGAGCAGGGCGAGGTCTACCGGCCCGCCTCACAAAAGAAGCAGGAACTGAAAAAGCCCTTTGCGCTCCCACCGGCCCATACGGATATGCGGCGTGTGTATGCCTATCTGGTGAAAACCCGGCACATCGGCCGAGAGGTGGTCAGTTACTTTGCAAAGCAGAAGCTCCTCTACGAAAGCTGCGAAAAATCCAAAGACGAGACAAAGGAATATCACAATGCGGTATTTGTGGGCTTGGATGAAAACGGCGTTGCCCGCCACGCCCACAAGCGCGGGATTTGCACCTTGGGGCAGGCGTATAAAGGAAATGTGGACGGCTGCGATCCCCGCCACAGCTTTCACTGGTTTGGCGAAAGTGAGCATCTGTATGTGTTTGAAGCGCCGGTGGATCTGCTGTCGTTTATCACCCTGCATCCGCAGGATTGGCAGCGGCACAGCTATGTGTCCCTCTGTGGCGTGGGCGGTCAGGCGATGGTGTGGATGCTGGAACAGTATCCGCAGCTCCGGCAAGTCTCGCTATGCTTGGATAATGATGAAGCCGGTCACAAGGCCAGCGAGCGACTGAAACAACAGCTTGCGGAAAAAGGATATCCCTCTCAGCGGCTGATTTCCCAGGGAAAGGACTGGAATGACGATTTAACGGAAGCGGCACAGCAAAGGCAGAGTGGCTTTGAAATGCGGATGGCATAGCAATCAGGCAGGGTATGAGCCCTGCCTGAGATTATTTTTTATCTTTTTCCTCTTCTGTTACTTCCTCCAGTATCTCGGAGCATAGTCCGATGCATTCATTGCAGATTGCTTCATGGGTACCCGCGATGATGCGTTCCACCTCCTGCTGGCTCTTGCCGCAGAAGCTACAGTGAATATCCTCGCCATGCTCTTCATACCGGGCATCGTCGTATTTTTTAATGTGCTCGATTTGCCGCTTCAAAGGTTTTATGTTCTGCAGAAGCGACCATACGCAATCATAATGCACTACACAGTTCTGGTCAAAGTATTCTGCTTCCAGCCACGGAAATTTCTCCAGCCGCATCTTGTAGCGGCTTGCCATCGTTGAGAATCCGACCTTTTTAATGGTGCGCTGAAAAAGAATAAATTTCAGCAGCAGCGCATCCCGAAGTGTTTCGTCTTCCATTAGTGTCTCATAGCTTTCAATTCTGCCTTGAGCCGCACATTTTTGAATAGAGGATAGCTGCTCCGTGAGCTGTTTATAGAGAAACAGATGATAATCCAGTTTGCTGTCAAGCAGTAATAATTCCTTGTCCATTATATGTCCCCTTTATCGATAAGCATGACTTTTATGAATTTATTTTACCACCAAATCGACTGATAAGAAAGGAGCTTTCCCAATGCAATCCCAGGTCTACCTCTTATTTGCTGCGGCCGCCGTGATGTTTCTCGTCATCGGCGGCCTTTCTCTTTTGGCGCACTATTACACCCTCAATGGAATCAAGTCCCGCACGGTGGGCGATGGCCAGCATGGCACGGCGCGCTTTTCCACCAAGCAAGAAATCAAAAGCATTTATAAGCACATTCCCTTCCAGCCGGAGCTGTGGCGGCAGGGAGAAAGCCTCCCCGCTGTTTCGGAGCAAGGCATCATCCTCGGCAGTACAGGAGCGAAAAATAAGGTCACGGCGCTGGTGGACACCGATGACGTCCACTGCCTCATGATTGGCGCGTCGGGTGTGGGCAAGACGGCCTTTTTCCTGTACCCGAATCTGGAATATGCCTGCGCCAGCGGCATGAGTTTTCTGACCACTGATACCAAGGGGGACCTCTACCGCAACTATGGCGCCATTGCCCGTGACCACTACGGCTACCATGTGGCGGTCATTGACCTTCGAAATCCCACCCGTTCCGACGGCAACAATATGCTCCAGTTGGTCAATACCTACATGGACACTTACCTTGCCGACGAAAACAACCTTGTGGCAAAGGCCAAGGCGGAGAAATACGCCAAGATCATCTCCAAAACCATCATCAACGCCAGCGGCGAAAACTACGGACAAAATCAGTTTTTCTATGATGCCGCCGAGGGACTCCTGTCTTCCATCATTCTGCTGATAGCCGAATATCTGCCGCCCACCAAGGTGGATGGGAAAAAGGTGGACTGCCGACATATCATCAGTGTGTTCAAGCTGGTGCAGGATTTGCTGGCCCCCAGCAAGGTGAAGGGCAAAAGTCAGTTCCAGCTCCTCATGGAAAAGCTGCCGCCCGACCACAAGGCCCGCTGGTTTGCGGGAGCTGCTCTCAACTCTGCGGAACAGGCCATGGCGTCGGTACTCTCCACCGTGCTGTCCCGCCTGAATGCCTTTCTTGACTCCGAAATGGAGCAGATACTCTGCTTTGATACAGCCATTGATGCGGAGAAATTTTGCAATGAAAAATCCGCGCTGTTTATTGTTTTGCCCGAAGAAGATTTGACCAAATATTTCATGGTCAGTTTGATGATCCAGCAGCTCTACCGGGAAATCCTCGCTGTGGCGGACGAGAACGGCGGCAAGCTGAAAAACCGTGTCATGTTTTACTGTGATGAGCTGGGTACGCTGCCTGCCATCGAATCGCTGGAGCTGATTTTTTCGGCCAGCCGCTCCCGCCGCCTTTCCATGATCCCCATTATCCAGTCCTTCGGCCAGCTTGAAAAGAATTACGGCAAGGAGGGTGCGGAAATTATCGTGGACAACTGCCAGGACACCATCTTCGGTGGCTTCGCACCCAACAGCCAGACCGCAGAGGTACTCTCCAAGGCGCTGGGCAGCCGTACCGTCATGAGCGGCAGTATCAGCCGTGGAAAGAATGATCCCAGCCAGTCCTTACAGATGATGGAGCGTCCTCTCATGACGCCGGATGAACTGAAGTCCATTCCCAAGGGCAGCTTTGTCGTCATGAAAACCGGCACCCATCCCATGCGGACAAAGCTGCGGCTGTTTCTGGATTGGGGCATCCGTTTCGGAAAGCCCTATACCGTGGCGGAAAAGGCGAACCGGAAGGTTGTCTATGCCGACAAGCAGACTCTGGAGGAAAATATCGTCCGCAAGCACATGTCCTACCTGATGGTGGATGAGGAAACCGGGGAGATATTGGAGCCGCCCACCGGTACTGGCGCACTCCACACACCTGTGGTAGAACCTCCCACAGAGCCACTAAAACGACGCAGCCATGTCAGAACGTAAAGGAGCTGATAATCCATGAGCTATTTTAACCACATTTATTCTGCTTCGCCCGATGAGCTGCCCCATCGGGCGAGGGCTGTTTATATTTACCTCCGTGACCGTGCAGGAAAGGACTCAGACTGCTGGCCCGCAGTCAAGACCATCGCTTCTGACTTACAGCTTTCCCGCAGCACTGTCAAGCGTGCCTTGCATGATTTGGTAAAGGCGGGACTGATTGAAAAGGAATCCCGCTATCGAGAGAACGGCAGCAATACCAGCAACCGGCTGATTTTGAAAAAATAGCCGAGCTGCGGCAAAACGGACTTTCCGCCAAGGGGGATTTCTGCCTTTCCGCTGAACCCAGGTGCGGTTCATGATGGACCCACCAGAACCTCTCACTCTAAGAGTATTTATTACAGAGGAAGAAGAAGTGTAACTTTAAATGTTTTTCTGTAATATGCAAGACGCTATTTATGGAAACACTACTTCTGTAAACTGTAAATATACAAATAAAAGTTTAATGTTACAAATGGAGGTGAGAATAGAATGCGGCAGGCATTGGGAAAGAGAATAAACCAATTGCGTAAAAGCAAGGGATTAACTTCTGAGCAGCTTTCGGAGCTGTGCGGAGTAAACGCCGTGCATATCCGCAGAATTGAAAGCGGCGGCAGCCTGCCCAGCTTTTCTCTTTTTCTGAAGATATGCAATGTGCTTGGAACTTCTGCTGATTATCTCTTAGGGGATCTTCTGGAACATCCAGTCATACCTGACAGCGTGGAGCAACTCGGCAAACAGCTAAAGCACCTGGAACCGGATCAAATTGATATGGTCAATGAAATGATAGAAGTGTTGGTTCGCCATATTACCGAAAAGGAATAAATTTAATTTAGTCAATGAGAGTCTCCGAAAGGAGGCTCTTTTTGTGCTTTCTTCAACTTGATTTTATGCAAATTGTAACCTATAATGATACATATAAAAATTATAAGTTACATTAAAGAGGGATAGGTATGACACCAACTGAAAAAAGAAAACTGATTAAGCAGGCAAGCAAATTATATACATTAGGCATTACTGTAGAAAGGAGAAGAGAGAAGGTTCGCCGATTGGTGGAGAAAAAAATTCCATATGATTCACCGGAAATGGAAAAAGCTTTGTCTGAATTCCATACTGCAGATATGGAATGGAAACGTCTGGAACAGGAGCACCTAAATTATCGCGCTCAGTTTGGCATCCCCAATGATGCTCTGATCAAATAAGCACGTATAGATGCTTCAAGAAAAGTTTTTAAATATTTCGAGGAATGCTATGAAAATACAATGCTTTGACGATAAACAAGTCAAGAAAAAAATACAATACTATAATAAGCAGCGCATTGCAATGTCGGTATTGCTTATTATTGCAGTTGCTATTCTGTTGCTGGTTCCATCATTTGGAGCAGAATCTGCAGTGATCCGAATCGCAGTTTTTGGATCAATAGCTTTTATTTTACTATCCATATTATTTGTTCTTACGTGGCAAAGAATTGTACTAATATTTGTAATTGTGACCGCTTATATAACAATTGAATTTTGCTTAGGGAAAATATATCTCAAAGAGTTTTTACTGATGTTACTCTGCAACATATCTACACTTTTAGTTTCTGTGAGAATAGCCCGAAATTTTATTCATATGTTACTTTGTGAATATAAAACAATGAGTGCTTTGGCACTGGAAGCAACTACGGATCATTTAACACAACTGTTTAATCGAAAGGGTCTGGAACAAACACTCTCCACAGCTTTAAACATCTGCAAGCGTGAAAGAAAACTCGTTGGGGTGCTTCTGATCGATATAGACTATTTTAAAAGCTATAACGATACATTAGGTCATTTAAAGGGTGACCATATACTACAGCAGGTTGCCCTTCAGATGAAAAGTTGCTTTAAAAGGGAAAGTGATATTATCGGACGAATCGGCGGGGATGAATTTTTGATTTTTATTCAGGATACCGAAGATGAAAAAGTCATAAATATGGCACAAAATCTTCTCGCTTCGCTCTCGCAACTGAAGGTGAAATCCTGTGCCAATCAATGCTTATCTGTCAGCATAGGCATTGAAATAAGTATCCCGGACAAACAAGACACGATAAACGATTATTATAATCGTGCAGATAAGGAACTGTATTATGCCAAGAAGAACGGTAGAAACTGTATTTCACATAAGCATACCATCGTCAAAAACCCAAATGATCTCCAACAGCCAACCGAATCATCTGACCTAAAAATTCTGAATACAAAGTGTGCACACGAATAAGAAACAGAATAAATATGCTATATTCAAAAATGAAGCATGGACCGAGTAGATTTCATACGAAAGGCCAGCTTCAATTTTTGTTACAAGCATAATGTCCATTATGCCAAGACAGATTGTACTGCCAAACGAATCTTTGGAAAATCGCACTTAATTGAGCCTATTTTTTCAAGAGTTGGGAGAGAAACCGTTTTTCTGCGTCCAAGCTCCTTGTTGATAGTATTAGTGGATGCAACATAAAAAGTCCACTGTTCTAATTTTAGCGGATTAGCAGTCTGGCGATTGGGATTGGAAAAAAGGCAAAAAACATATGCATCCGAGCGCCTACAAAGATCGTTGCTTTGTCGACCGACATAACGATAGCCACCTTCCACACCTTCCGCAATGTCGGACGCATATGTTGGACGAATCGAAAATACCGGACGAGAAGGATGGTCTCGTTCCCACTCTTGAATTACGGAGGAACACTTTACTTCAATTCGTTTTCCTCGGTGGATAATATCACATTCACCCCATCCTCTTTTTGGAATGGTTATGCTTTCACCAAGAGCTAATCGAACAATAAATTCTGCAAGATCGCCACGAGGTCCGTCTGCGAGCAGTCGTGACATGGACCATGCCCAAAAATCTGATATATTGGCATCCTGTGCGATACCATGCATTTCAAAATTCTCATTACCGGTCAACACGGTTTGTTCACGTTTCATTTTTTCTTCTATGCCACTCCTTCCAGAATGCCTAATATTATTCATTACCTTTCCCGTTTTCCTCTGCGCTGTACATCCTTACGAATGTCTTCAAAGCACGCTTCGTCGACGGTTCCTTTTTCCCGAAATGTCGATACGGCAGCGCTCATTACTTTAAAATTTAATTCCGTTCCCGCGCTGTCCGCCAGATAGTCAACAGCTCTATCTGGGGCAATTCCGAACCGCCCCGCAGTTTGTACAGCGTCGATGTTTGCACCGAGAAAGATAAACTCCCAGCCGTATTTTGTCTGTTGCCGCTCAATCTGTGCTTTTATCTTATCGGCGGAATATTCGCGGCTTGCGTTTTCCTCGCCGTCGGTAATAATTACGAACATCACCTTTTCAGCTCGATAGTCGTCGGCTGTGTTCTTTTGTGCATTGCCGATTTTATGAATCGTCCTGCCGATGGCATCAAGAAGCGCTGTGGAACCGCCCACCTGATACTCCTTCTCAGTAATTGGATTGACAGCCCTAATATCAATGCGGTCATGAAGCAGCTCGTAGTTATTATCAAATAACACCGTAGTAATGCGACATTCACCCTCAACCGCCTTTTGCTTTTCAAGCATGGAATTATAGCCGCCGATCGTGTCTCTTTCCAAACCACTCATTGATCCGCTTTTGTCCAGTATAAAAACCAGCTCTGTTAATCCCTTTTTCATTTCCGTGTCCTCCTTAAGTTCTGTTTATGACTTAAGGATAACAGCTCCAGCGAGGCGAGAGGTCACTTCGAAAGCGACAATTTTAATCGGTTTTGTTCTCGTTTACAATTATGTCGGTATCAATAATGATACAGTCTTCACCGCTAATCTCCATGATGCGGTTTTCTTTTTCTAAAATGAATCGTTTCTGATAAAACACGTCAGCGTAGTCTAATACCTTTTTCATTTGTGCCGCATCTATAAATGCACCCATTATTGCCGAAACAAAGGGAACTCCCTTTTTTATAACCTCTTTTGTAAGTTTCTTGCCAATTTGTTCAAACACCTCTCTGAACAGACTATTTTCAAGCCCCTTTTGCCCCGCTTTATCGAGTGCTGTTTGTGCAGATTTATATGCCAAGGCTCTCATTTGTGTCATCAAAAGAGGAATGCCGCCTTTTGAGGCCATATCAGACCAAGTCTTTTGGGCCGTTTGTTTAATCATAGAAGCTTGACTCATTAGCATTACTTTACTGATTGTAGCTGTCAATTCGTTATTTACATCTTGTTGAGTCGGGCTTAATGCTTTTGTAAAGACTTCGCTTGCAATTACTAATTCTTCAGCGCTATTCTTTACATCGTAGCCGTAATACATTGCTATCGATTGTACGGCTCTAAAGTAAATAAATGTACTCAGGACTAAGTTGAAAGGTATTCCTGCAAAGCCGAAAAAACCTGTTGCGCCGCCCTCTGCAAAAGCAATAAAGAAGTCTTGAGTTTTATATGAGGATACCAGTTTTGATATATTGTAGCTACGTGCAAAGCAAATGTCCTCAAAGTCAGAGATAGAGATATTTGGTGTTGCTTTATTTACTTTTGATATAATTGCCTGTTCACTAATTGAAGTTTTAGCAGCCATCTCTTCAACGTACTTAAATCCTTTAGCAATCAGTTCAAGAGCCTGTCGGTATATTTCCTGTTCTGATATAGCTGAGGATACGCCGCTCCCTAAAGATTTAACTTTGCTGGGGATAATTTCTTCAACTTTCGAGCCGACCTCTTTCAATTTTTTTGATACTTTGCTCGGTTCAATTAGTTTATTATAACGCTCCGTCAGTGTATCGAGGGCGTTTGCTTCTTTAGTATCAATGATTGGTTTAGGAATAGGAAGATTTTGTTTCATTGCATCAGCCTCCCAGCAGCGGCTGATCGTATTCGAACAGCACTTCGTTTATCTCAAAAACATCATACTTGCCGTTTGTGATAAAATACTCCACAATCACGTCAAACTTAACAGCGTGAGAAAGTGCATATCCTGCACGCTTTAAAAGGTCATCGGTTTCGTCAAGGGATAACTCCAGCGCCACGGCAAGGGCAATTGCTGTGCGCTTGCTGGGCATATAGCCTTTGTTGCTCCTAATTTTAGAGAATAGCTTGCGGTCAAGGTTTGCCCGTTTATAGACTTCCACATCCGTCTTACCCTTGGCATCAATCAAGCGGAGCAACGTCTTCGAGAACGGCTCATCAAGGTTGCCGACCAAATCGTCGAGTGGAGCAGGGGCGCCAACGGACGGAGCAAGCAGATCTTTTAAAAAAGGTCCGTTGTACTTACTTGCGCTTTCATCGGCTTCCTCTAAGGCTTCCAGCTCCACATCAAGCAGTTCCCGCCGTTGAGTTTGGCGCGGATGCGCATCGGCGTAGTACTCGTCAATATAGCTGTCCACCTCACCAAGCAGTTCGCAGCTTATGTTAAACGCCGATTTATCAAATACCACAAGAGCCACATCAATGTCATGGTCAGATAGAAAGTCCTGAATAGCCGAGGTAGCTACTTTTAGTGCTTTATCCTTTGGATAGCCATATATGCCGCTTGAAATTAACGGAAATGCTATGCTTTCACAATTATTTTCAACGGCGCGTTTCAGTGAATTTGTGTATGCAGCACGGAGCTCTTGCGCATTCTTCGCCTCATTCCACTGTCGATAAACCGGACCCGCCGCATGAATGACAAACTTCGCCGAAAGATCAAAACCTGGCGTGATAACGGCCTCACCAGTCTTTATCGGTGCGAGTTTATCGCAGGCAGATTGAAGCTGCGTTGTTCCCGCTGCTTTAAATATCGCTCCGCAGACCCCGCCGCCCATTTGCAATTCGGTGTTAGCTGCGTTGACGATGGCGTCAACTTTCAGTTTTGTTATATCTTGACGGACAATAGTAAACGGCATTAACACACCTCCGCTTTTGTTATGAACCATTATTTATCTACTTCTTTAACGTCGCTGAATTATACAATGCCTTTACTTTTGAAGATGGGCAATACTGTTGGCAAGATATTCATCTACAGCAATCGAACCAGAGAGTTCTTTAATCAACTGATTGCCGAGAGAGAAATCTGATACCATAGCACATAATTTAATTAATTCTACGGCACAGTTAGAATTTTTACTTGCCAAAGAATACGCCTTTTTCATTTCATGATAAGCCAATGTAATAAGTCCGCTATCCCTCAGAGCATCAGCTCTATTAAAAAGCGTATCATAATTCAAATCCATTTTGCAAAGTGCATTTGCCGCCCATACTCCCCGAAACCCAACCTCATTGACAGCTATTGCATACAACTCCTTATATGCAAGCTGCAGATATGGTGCGGCTATCTCTATTGCGAAAGGAGCCATTCCCAACTCATAAAACCCCTCGCAATATGAGTTTACATATTTTAAATCTTCTTGTATTACATCTGATGTAATATCATATATGATAAACTTGTCAGCCTCTAAAGAAACAGGAAACGCTTTTTTCCCAATAGCATAGGTACATGTTGTGTTAAAAAGAATTTTTACATTATCCCTCAAAGTCCAAATTCTATAAGAAAAGTCAAGCCCTCCGAAATCGCCATGAAGTATCTGCTTCTGAAACTTAAAAAACTCTGCATTTTCCGCCCAAGCAACAATATGGTATTTTTCTCCGTTGTCTACCAGAAAGATTGTCAAGTTGCTTTTTGAAACATTTGAAATTTCTGCTTCTGTGTCAATATAAATGTTCCCATCATAAAAAGTAAAGGCGTTTTGAAAATCTTCCAGATAAGGAATGATAACAAAAACCACCTCGTTTTTACCTTTTGAATAATCAGCTGTTATTTTGTCATATTCCAAGTTAAGTGAGTAATCGCTAAGGTATTCATCCAGCTCTTTTGAATATGTCTTGTAATTAGGAAATCTATTTGCCCTCAGCATAAATTTGCGGTCATGGTCTGCAAAATCCTGGTGCAAGCTTTCGTGATAAACTACGGATGCCAAAGCTTCATAAGAAATGTCATTACTATTTAATGCCCGGCTAATAGTAATCTGATTATTATATAAATCGTATTTGCCATTGATGGCTGTCCAGTGTTCATCAGACCATAAGATATTAGGGCGCGGTAAAGTCGTTGACGCATAGTACTTTGTGCGTACTTCATCAAGTATTTTATCTAAGTCGTACATCGTGTTTGCTCCTGTTAATCATTTTTCTATTACCCAGAACTTTCTTTCGCTTCCAAATGCGCCTTTATCACGTGGCTCAAAGCCCAATGTTTCGCAGTATCTTGCATATTCCTTATTTAAGATAGAATTAATCGAAGGTTTGGCACCCAAAATTTTTGATATAGCCGGATTAGTCTCTTTCCCGTCTTTTTCCACGTTGTTCAAATGAGCGTCCATTGAATTGTCAGCGTAACCAATGAATCTACTGGGATAAAATCTATAAACGCTGGAATCTTCCATCGCAACAAAGCAAGTTCCGTTTTTGATTAAGTTAAGGGCAAAATCATATTCCGGATCAACTTGAGCATTGAGGTATCCATCTAAAGTTTGGATGTTCGTGATTAATTCATTTAAATTAGAAACGGTTTTCATAATTAATTAGTGCTCCTTTCTTTGTTTTGCAACAATTTTTCAATACTTCTCTTTCCCAAAAAAGTGAACTTAAAACCGATTTTTGTTATGTAATTTCAAATTTTAACTTTTTATTCAAAGAAGGCGAATTTTCATTCTTTTCACGATAGGCCCAAAGGATTTTATCAATTTTCCTTGGCGTCCATGTGCCAATCTGGAATATTCGATTCAATTCGTCTGCCTTTGCGCGCAATACCTGTTCAAGCATTACGCCATCTGCAAGCGTCAACGCCTCTGGGCGCATCCGAACAAGATTTTCAAGTTCATTTAACTCAT
>CALLZZ010000302.1 GCA_937858235.1 uncultured Clostridia bacterium | reverse complement strand
TATTTGTTTCGCCTGCGCGTGTTTCGTTTTGGAATGCCCGCAGGTTTTTGTCATTTCTATAAGAAATTTCCCGCTCAAATCGTTCGGTCATCTCCAGTGGAAATTGGAGGTGAATATGTGATGACAGAACAATTACAGCCAATCACGAACAGCTATTACACGCAAGAGCGTATCAAAGGCGATCTGGACTACAGCAGGGCACAGACTATCGCAAAAATGATGTTGGATAATGGCCTTATATCTGTAGCTGAATGTAACAAATTAATCGCCATCAATCGGGAAACTTTCTCTCCTCTGTTCGCGGAAATCATGCCTAAAATCACTTGATATGTAAGGCTTTTAGAGTGATGTATAGACGTACGGAAAGGAGGAAAAAAGTTTGAAAAAAGTAACCAAGATTGCGGAAGTAAAGAATCCCAATGTCAAACTTAAGAGGATCCGGGTAGCTGCTTACTGCCGCGTCTCCACGGATTCCGACGCTCAGCTCGAAAGTCTTGAAACTCAGAAGACGCATTACGAGAAATACATCACAGCCCGCGATGACTGGGAGTTTGCCGGGCTCTACTTCGACAAAGGCATCACCGGCACCAAAAAGGAACGACGACCGGAGCTTTTGCGGCTCATTGACGACTGCAAAGCCGGTAAAGTGGATTTCATTGTCACGAAGTCCATCAGCCGCTTCAGTCGCAATACTCTGGATTGTCTAGAGCTTGTCAGAAAACTTCTTGATTTACGCATCCCTATTTACTTTGAAAAAGAAAACCTGAACACCGGCTCTATGGAGAGCGAGCTCTTTCTGGCAATCCTCTCCAGCATGGCTGAAGGTGAGTCGGTTTCCATTTCACAAAACAGCAAATGGTCCATCCAGAAGCGCTTCGAGAATGGAACCTTTAAAATCAGTTACCCGCCCTATGGTTACGACTGGGATGGGGAAAAGATGCTTATTAATCCAGAACAGGCAGCCATCGTGAAGGAAATATTCGCTGCTCTTTTATCCGGCAAGGGTACCCAAGCCATCGCTGACGATCTGAACCGGCGAGGTGTTCCCACCAAGCGTACCGGACACTGGACGTCTACGACGATTCGCGGAATGCTTGGCAATGAAAAGTATGTCGGAGACTGTATCTTCCAGAAGTCCTTCTCGGATTCCAGCTTCAATCGCCACGCCAATCATGGTGAAAAAGGCCAGTACCTGCTTAAGCGTCATCATGAGGCAATCATCCGCCGAGAGGATTTTGAAGCAGCACAGGGACTGATCAACCAACGTGCAAACGAAAAAGGCGTTACCAAGGGAAGTGCTAAGTATCAAAGCCGCTACGCCTTCTCAGGTAAGATCATCTGCGGTGAATGCGGTGACACCTTTAAGCGAAGAATCCACAGCTGTACCGATTACAAATATGCAGCATGGTGCTGCAACACCCATATTCAAGACAAGAGCCGCTGTTCGATGCTCTACGTTCGGGATGATTCCTTGAAGCAGGCCTTCGTCACCATGATGAACAAGTTGGTCTATGGACACCGGGTGATCTTAAAGCCTTATATCGATGCTCTAAAGCATTCATCCGCTGACGATTCTCTCCGGCACATTCAGGAGATCCAGACCTTGATGGCACAGAACACGGAAAAACGCGAGACGCTGACCAAGCTCATGACACAGGGTATCATCGACCAGATCCTCTACAGCAGGGAAACAAACGAGCTTCTCTCGCAGGCAGACAGCTTTCGGGATGAAATGGAAGCGCTAAAGAACACGGTTTCCGAAGATGTCACGAAGGTAACTGAGGCCACGGTGCTTCTTCACTTTGCAGAAAAAGGTGGGATGGTTCCTGTCTTTGAGGAAGAACTATTTGAAAAATTCGTCAGCCGCATCATCATTCGCTCCCGAACGGAAGCATGCTTTGAATTAAAGTGCGGTCTGACACTGAAAGAAAGGATGTGATCACATGGGGCATACACCCTATGGATACAGCATTGAAAACGGCACTGCCATCATTGATGAAGAAAAAGCAGGCAAAATCCGAAAACTCTACGAGTACTACCTCTCCGGCATGGCGCTTGCCAAGGCTGCGGCAGAAGCCGGGATTGAAGCCTACCACGGTGAAGCAAAACGCCTGATGGAAAATCGCCACTACCTCGGCGATACCTTCTATCCTGCCATCATCGAACAGGAGGCTTTCGACAGCGCTTCCGAGGAACGGATCCGACGTGCTGATAAGCTCGGCAGGCTGAAGCACAAGAAAGCCATGAAGCAAGCTGCGGTTCCGACACACTTCCATCTTGCCGAAGCCGTTCAGCACTATGAAGACCCAAAGCTACAGGCAGAATACCTCTACAGCCTCATAGAAAGTGAGGTGAGCTGATGGGCAATGTCATGTTTATTCCAGCCAAACGGCAGGTTGGGAACACCGTCAAACAATCTGAGCAGCCTAAACTTCGCGTCGCCGCTTACTGTCGAGTCAGTACGGACTCCGACGAGCAGGAAACCAGCTACGATGCTCAAGTCACCCACTACACCGAGTACATTCAGAGCAATCCAGAGTGGATGCTGGCGGGCATCTTCGCCGACGACGGCATCTCCGGAACCAACACCAAAAAACGAGACGAGTTCAACCGTATGATCGATGAATGCATGGCCGGGAATATCGACATGATCATCACCAAATCGATCAGCCGTTTTGCCCGCAACAGGCTCGACTGCCTGCAGTACATCCGCCAGCTGAAAGACAAGAATATTCCAGTCTACTTTGAAAAGGAATCCATCAATACGATGGATGCCAAGGGCGAAGTGCTGATCACGATCATGGCATCACTTGCCCAGCAGGAAAGCCAGAGCCTTTCGCAGAACGTGAAACTCGGTCTCCAGTACCGTTACCAGCAAGGAAAAGTTCAGGTGAATCACAGTCGCTTCCTCGGCTACACGAAGGACAAAGACGGTCACCTGATCATCGACACAGATCAGGCAGAGATTGTAAAGCGAATCTATCGAGAATACCTTGAAGGCTCCAGCATGGACAAGATTTCAGCCGGCCTTGAGGCAGACGGCATCCTCACCGGTGCCGGAAAGCCGAAATGGCACACCAGCACCATCAACAAGATTCTCCGGAACGAAAAATATATGGGTGACGCCTTGCTGCAGAAGACCTACACCGTCGATTTTCTTACCAAGAAGCGAATCAAAAACAACGGCACGGTACCTCAGTACTACGTCGAGGGTGACCACGAGGCGATCATTCCGAAAGAACTTTTCATGCAGGTGCAGGCTGAGCTTGTCCGCCGCCGGGTCGTCCATGTCAGCCCTTCTGGGAAAAAACGAAAGTTCTCCTGCAACCACTGCTTTGCACAGATGATATTCTGCGGCGAGTGCGGAGAACTTTATCGTCGCGTCCATTGGAATAACCATGGTTGTAAATCTATCGTCTGGCGCTGCATCAGCCGTCTGGATCCCACTTCCGCCGACATAAACTGCACCAACCGCACGGTAAACGAAACTGTTCTTCAAGGCATCACCATCAAGGCCATCAATATGATTCTGACCGACAGAAACACTTTTCTGAAAGTTCTGCAAGAGAACATTGCCAAAGCCGTGATCAGTGCTGACACTCTCTCACCGGATGGCATTCAGACAAGGTTGGAGAAGCTTCAAAAAGAGCTCATCAAGAAGGTTAATAACAGGCAAGATTACGACGCCATCGCTGACGAGATCTTCCGTCTCCGCGAACAGAAGGAAAAGTCTGAAACTGAAAGCTACAGTCGAGAAAAAGCCATGAAGCGAATCAAGGAACTGCAGGACTTTATCAGCAAACAGGAAACCAACATTACGGAGTTTGATGAAAGTCTTGTCCGCAGGCTACTGCAGAAAATCACCGTTTTTGAAGACCACTTCACGGTGGAATTCAAGTCAGGGATAAGCGTTGATATTGAAGGATAACCCACAGAAACAAAGGCTCCTCACCACTGGAATAATATCCGGTGATGGGGAGCCTTCTGTTTATAACCTATTCAGGCATCGAGCCGAAACAAATTGCAGGAATTTCAAATGTATAGCCTCCATATTCAACCGTCTGATAAGTTATCGACGTATCATTTGGTAAGCTTTCCTCATACTCATGATTCCGAATAGTATGAAACACTGAATTGAGCGGCTTAGTTGAAAGTAATTCCTTAAGTTTTTTCAAATCAATAACTGGAACATACTTATTTTGTGTTCTTATATTATGTCTTGCAACAACGCAGCAAAACAAATCTACCGCTTCACAATCATCCACATCAAATACATGTTTCATGAACTTTCTTTTATTACTCATTGCATATGCCATTATTTCTCCTGATTGTTCACATCCGTGTGTAATGTCATCCTCCCGGGCATAGACTTCTTTTGATGAATCAGCTGCCATAAACCATTTGAGCTCACATAAAAGCACAGCATTTGTATTTACATCAAATAATCCTAAATCAATATCTGGTAAACGTCCTTCCAACTTCTTGTGTTTTATCACTTTAAGATTCTCTTTATGTGATATAAAGGCCTCTATTTCTTGAACCATCAGGTCTTCTAAATCATTAACTTCTTTTGAATGCTCAAAATCAGTTTTCGAACTGACTACAGATAACAAATTTCTTTCTGGACGAGAACCCATAAACAACATCGGTGCTATGACTACAATTTCCCCAGGCAAAATCACAATCGGTTGATATACAATATCTACATTGTGCTTATCATCTTCAAAAGTAATATAGTTGATGATATTCAAAACTGTGTCTCTTTGAACATTAGTGGTTGAAACAATATAATCAGCAATACTTCCTATCGGCTGTATTATTGTGCTGTTTTTCAATCTAACAAGAGCATCTTTTATGGAAAGACAGCTAAAAAAGTGAATATAACACAATGTTGCAATTGCTACCCATACTTGCTTATATTCAGCTAATGTAAACAAGTCGAATTTCCATAAATCAGGCAGTGTTTTTGTTGAATCCCACTGTTTCTCAGCTACATCCTTAAAGGTATCCAGAATTTCTGCAGATAATTCATAACACAATTGCTCATCTTGAATTGTAATCCTTTTTTGTAATTCAGTATTTGCGGATGAGAGTTTTACAGGGTTAATGGATTCCATAAATCCAGCAAAATTCGATTGATTCGCTTCCCTCATGATATCGCTCCATGCTGATTTGTTTGCATTTTCAGGAAAGATAAATGTGACTTTATTGCCTTCAACTCTCGCATCTAACCGTTTCCTCGAAAAAGAAATATATCCACTGCATATCAAAGAATACGGATATGCGTAATGCGTAAGAAAAGAGGTGCATTCTTTATATCGTTCCTCTGAGAGATTTGAATTGATTTTTTCTTCCGAAAGAGCTAATGTACTATTCCCAAGCCAATTTAGTGCCTGATTAAGTGCATCCATATAGTCTGTAATCTTTTTTAATGCAAACGGATTTAACATACTACTCATTACAGCCAAAGAGCATAAATCCTCAAAAGATGCAAGTAATTCATATGTGACCTGTTGCTTGTTACCAACAAACACCGGATGATTATTGTGATACGCATCAATTATTTTTTCTATTTCTCTAATCTTCATTATTTCCACCGTCCTCCCAAGTATATCCAATCCACAGCCTAAACTCTCTCTGACAACAAAATCGGCAACTCAATACCCGACATCTAAATCGGCGTCTAAACTATACACACTTTTTATGTTCCTCGCTTATCGCCCTGTTTCCGCAGAGCGCTATGTTTAGGCCTCTGATTGAATGTTTTCGTACTCACGATAGCAAAAAGGCCCTAAATCGGGCCCTTTTCTTAACTTTTTACCTGACCCTTGACATCAACACTACCGTCTCCACATGTATGGTCGAACAGAACATATCAACGCAGCAGACTTTTTCTACTCTATATCCGCCTCTTATCAGCACCGCAAGGTCTCTTGCGAGACTTGTCGGCTTACATGAGATATAAACCATGCGTTCGACTTGAAAGTTCAGAATTTTTGGAAGTGCTTTTGGATGGATGCCTTCCCTCGGTGGATCCAGGACGATAAAATCCGGTTTCCTGTCAATTTCATCGATCATTTTTAAGACATCTCCGGCGATAAAGCTGCAGTTTTCCAGCCCATTCATCTTGGCATTTTCTCTGGCTGCTTCCACGGCCTCTTCCACGATCTCAACTCCGATCACTTCTTTTGCAATCGGTGCCAGCATCTGCGCTATGGTTCCGGTTCCGCTGTATAAATCAAACACGGTCATATCTTTCATGTCACCGATATAAGATCTTGCTTTCGAGTAGAGGATCTCGGCGCCAAGTGAGTTCGTCTGAAAGAAGGAAAACGGCGAAATCTTGAATCGCAGATCTAGCAGTGTTTCATAAAAATAGTCTTGTCCATATAAAATCCGTGTCTCATCACTTTGAACCACGTCTGCCAATGAATCGTTGACAATATGGAGAATTCCGACAATTTTTCCCGTAAGCTTTAAAGCCAGAAGTTTCTCTACAAGAGAATCCTGATTGCAAACATTTTGACTGGTAGTCACCAGATTCACCAGTATCTCTCCTGTCTTTTCTGCTCTTCGCAGAAGAAGGTGGCGGAGATACCCGACATGGGATATCTTGTGATAATATGGCATAGGGTTCTCCGTAAAATAGTCGAGTACAGTTCTCAAGATCAAGGTCATGTCCTCATGAACAATCTTGCAGTCATCTGCAGTCAGAATGTCATATGTACTGCCCTTCTTATGTAGTCCAAGCGTCAGAGGTCCGTCTTTATATTCATCTCCAAAAGAGAACTCCATCTTGTTACGGTACTCGAATTCTTTCGGGCTTCCATATATTCCTTCGAATTGATAATCGGGGGTTCCCTCTTCATCAATTTGACCTGCCTCAGTAAGCGCTTTATCCAATATCTGCCGCACCTGTGACTTCTTCATTTCCAGCTGATCATCAT
>CALLZZ010000301.1 GCA_937858235.1 uncultured Clostridia bacterium | reverse complement strand
TGGTGCTAAAGAATCTGGATCCCACGCTGCCCATCTACGTCCACAAAAGCGACTATCCCGCTGCCGAGGCTGGCTTCGGTGACTCTGTGACCCTGGATCAGTTTGAACAGCAGATCCATTTCTATGACGAGGGCGATAAGATCCCCCTGGGTCAGGCCGAAATCACCGTCATCCATACTCCCGGCCACACCCCCGGCGGCGTCTGCCTCATGGTAGAGGACTGCCTCTTCACCGGCGACACCCTGTTCTGCAGCAGTTGCGGCCGTACTGACCTGCCCTCCAGCAACCCCAAGGATCTCCTGCGCTCCCTGCGCCGTCTGTCCCAGCTGGATGGGAACTTAATCATCTATCCCGGCCACGAACAGTACTCCATCCTGGATCAGGAACGACAGTTCAATCCCTTTATGCGCTACGCCATGGAAGGCTAATCTCGTTCCGGAACCGCTGTGCCTCACTCTGTACAGCGGTTTCTCTATTTGCGCTGATGGGCACACCCCCTCTTTTGATTTGCTACAGAAACAGGAGACACTGGCATGAAGCTCTATCTTTCCGGTCACAGCTACCAATATGCAGTGGAGCAGAGTCTGCTGACCCTCTTCCCAGACCAACGCCCGGCCTATTCGAATCAGGCTCCGACGCCCCAGGAAGCTGCGGCCTGGTCTACCCTCACCGTCTCAGAGGATCTGGCGGTGGCTCAAACCAGGATTCAGTTGGCTGGTCGCACCGCTGTGCAGACCTCCCACTGTCCTACCTCCGCACTTACCGGCAGCCTCGTCACGGACCGGCTCCTACAGCGTCTCATTAAGCAGTCCTTTTTTAAGGCGGCCATGGAACTGCGGGAGGGATCGCCACCACCCTGGGGCATGCTCACTGGGATTCGACCGGCTAAGCTGGCCTCCCGTGCCCTGGAATCCGGTATGACCGCCGTGGAAACCCATAGATTGTTTCGAGAGACCTACTATGTCTCGGAATCCCGCACCCAACTGGCTCTGGACGCGGCAAAGGCCGGCCTGGCGGCAAAGGCCAGCCTCGATCCCGCCGATCTCTCCCTCTATGTCGGGATTCCCTTCTGCCCCACGCGCTGTGCCTATTGCAGCTTCGTGTCCGCCGACGTACAGAAGGCGCTGAAGCTGGTAGCCCCCTATCTGCAGGCGCTGTATCAGGAAATTGCTGCCTGTGCCCCGCTCCTAGAGGAGGCCCGACTTCGCCTGCGTACCATTTACATCGGCGGTGGCACTCCTACTACCCTTTCCGCCCCACAGCTGGATCGACTGTTGACCCAGATCGAAACGCAGTTTGATCTCTCCCACGTCACTGAATACACCGTGGAGGCTGGGCGGCCGGACACCATTACGCCGGAAAAAATGGCGGTATTGGCGGCGCATCGGGTGGATCGGGTTTCGGTCAATCCCCAGTCCATGGACGATGCCGTCCTGGAAGCTATGGGTCGCAGCCACAAGGCCGCAGACATTTATGCCGCCTATCAGATGGTACGGGACGCCGGTATCCCCATGATCAACATGGATCTCATCGCCGGTCTCCCCAAGGATTCCCTGGACGGGTTTCGCTGCACGCTGGATCAGGTTCTGGCTCTGAACCCGGAGAATATCACCGTTCACACCCTGGCCCTCAAAAAGGGGGCCCGACTCATGATGGAACGCCAGGGACTCCCCTCCGGTGCCGAAACTGCCGCCATGCTGGACTACGCCTGGGATCGGCTCCGGGCAGCCGGGTACCTCCCCTACTACCTCTACCGTCAGAAGTACATGTCAGGCGCGTTGGAGAACATCGGCTGGTGTAAGCCCGGTTGTGAGGGGCTGTACAACATCTGCATCATGGAGGAGCTTCACACCATTCTGGCTCTGGGCGGCGGAGGCTCCACGAAACTCACCGATCCGGACACGGGCAAGATCATCCGGATCACCAACCCCAAATACCCTCACGTCTATCTGGAACGGGTGGAGCAGATCTGCGCCAACAAACAGGATCTGGTTCCCTTCCATCAGGCGCTCCAAGCCCGGCGGGACGCAGAGGATATCCAATCACGGAGGTGACTACTTCATGACATACCAACTCAAGGACATCAACCGTATGGCGGCGGAACATCCGGAGGACTTTTTGGCTCGCTCCGACACCCGCTTCCACAGTAAGGTGCGGACAGCAGCAGATCGGATCGCCGAAAATCTCCGGCAGAGTCCCATTGTGCTGCTCTCAGGCCCCTCCGGTTCAGGCAAAACCACTTCCGCTAAGAAGATTGAGGCGGAATTGAACCGCCGGGGCATCCACACCCACACTGTCTCCATGGACAATTACTTCCGTGCCATCTCGAAGGATACGCCCCGGACTGCCGATGGAGTTTACGATCTGGAATCCCCCCTGTGCATGGATATGGAACTGCTTAACGAGCACTTCGCCGCCCTGAATCGGGGGCGAGAGATCCGCATCCCCCACTACGACTTCGCCCGAAAAATGCGGGACACCAGCCAGTGTACGCCCCTGCGTCTGGGGCCGGATGAGGTGATTGTGTTCGAGGGTATTCACGCCCTCAACGACAACCTGGGGGGCAACCATCCCGAGGCCTTTAAAATTTATCTCTCTGCCCGCTCCAACATTATGGACGGCTCTGAAATCGCGTTTAAGGGCACCTGGCTCCGGCTCACCCGCCGCTGCGTTCGGGACATGAACTTCCGGGGCAGCGATGTGCCTGAGACCTTCGCCCTCTGGGCTAACGTCCGCCGGGGTGAAAAGCTCTATATCTCCCCCTTCAAGTACCGCGCCAATCTGATCGTGGACACCGCACTGCCCTACGAAGTCTGCATCATGCGGCACTACGCGCCCATTTTGAGGCAGGCTCTGCCCGAGGACAATGCGCGTCAAAAGGAAATGGTTCACATGATCGAAGCCTTCGAGCGCTTCGTCCTCATTGACTCTGATCTGGTGGCGCCGGACTCCCTGATCCGGGAATTTATCGGCGGCAGCCTTTACAACTTCTCCTAAATCTGGTTTCCTATCCCTGTACTGGCATTGATTTTTTAGAAAAGTTATGTTACATTGGGAAGGCTATGACTATATTATCTCTCTAAGTAAAGGAGTTTATCACTATGTCTTGTTCCAGCTGTTCCTCTCAAAACAATGAGCATGATTGCAATCACGACTGCGCTTCTTGTAGTGAAACCTGTAGCTCTCGGGAAACCGAACACGAATGCAGCCATGACTGTTCCTCCTGTAGTGAGCATTGTGCTCCTCCCCCCAAGGTAGATCAGAACATCTATTCCAACATCAAACACGTAATTGGCGTCGTCAGCGGTAAGGGTGGCGTCGGCAAAAGCATGGTCACCTGCTCCATGGCCGCTGCCATGGCCAAGCTCGGCTACAAAACCGCCGTGCTGGACGCCGACATCACCGGTCCCTCCGTTCCCAAGGTCTTTGGTATCACTCAAAAGGCGCGCAGCTCCGACAAGGGACTGCTGCCCTCTGATTCCAAAAACGGCGTGAAGATCATGTCTCTGAACCTGATCACCCAGAATGATACCGACCCCGTGGTCTGGCGCGGCCCCGTCATCGCCGGTGTCGTCAAGCAGTTCTGGACGGATGTGTACTGGGGCGACGTCGACTACATGTTTGTCGACATGCCTCCCGGAACCGGCGACGTACCCCTCACCGTATTCCAGTCCCTGCCGGTGGACACCATTATTGTGGTATCCTCTCCCCAGGACCTGGTCTCCATGATCGTCACCAAGGCCCTCAAGATGGCTCAGATCATGGAAGTTCCCGTACTGGGTCTGGTGGAGAACTTCTCCTACTTCCAGTGTCCTGACTGCGGTAAAAAACACGAGATTTTCGGCAAAAGTCATATCGCTGACGTAGCCACTGAGAATCACGTCCCCGTGCTGGCTCAGCTGCCCATGGATCCCGCAGTGGCCGCTGCCTGTGACGCAGGTAAGATTGAGGACGTGGATGCTGACTATCTGACTGACACTGCTAAGATGCTGGCTTCTCTGCTGCCCTAAGGCTCCGCCACGGGCTTTGCCCTTGTATCCTGCCAACCTTTCCGAAAGGCTGGACCGAATGCGTTATTGTGCCGCGCACGTTTTTAATGCAGCGTATACAGAAAAAAGGAACTTTCTACACAGATAGAAAGTTCCTTTTTTATTGATGTTCTAAGGTGTTCCACAACTGATCCAGCGTATCGCAGAACCAACGATCTGGGTTCCAAGCGGAAGACAATAAGCCTTCCGCTGCTGAACGGCGGAAGAAGGTACGCAGACCTTCGTAATAGCCGTCGGGCTGATAGATGGCTACGGGTTTGTAGCGGCTCTCCAGAATCAGGGTTTCCACGCACTCATCCAGGGTTCCGATGCCCCCCGGAAGGATCACAAACCCTTCTGCGGTCTCCTCCATGGCTTGTTTCCGCTCTCGGTAACCGGAGACCAAAATGCGTGGATAACTGCCTTCCAACGGAGTCTCCCAGGACTGATCACCTCGCACCACAGCGGTTAATGCGCCGTCTGCACTGCGTGCCGCCCGGGCTGCCGCGCCCAACAATCCGGTGCCGCCGCCGCCAAACAGGAACGTATGACCTCGCTGTGCCAGCTGGCGGCCAAACGCGACTGCATACGTTTCCCACTGTGGATTGGCAGGCTGGTTTAACGAACCGTAGACGCAGAGTTTCATCAGTTTTTCAGGCTGTGGAGGGGTGCGGGAATCCGTCCGCCACGGGCAATGAAGTCCGCCGCAGACTCTCTATGGATGGGCATCACCGGAGCGCTGCCCAGCAGACCGCCCATTTCAATCCGATCACCTACCGTTTTCCCCTGGGCGGGAATGATCCGGACGGCAGTGGTTTTATTGTTCACCATACCGATGGCTGCTTCATCGGCAATGATTGCTGCGATGGTATCGCTGGTGGTATCACCGGGGACGGCAATCATATCCAACCCCACGGAACAGACACAGGTCATGGCTTCCATCTTATCCAAGGTCAGAACGCCGGACTCTGCGGCAGCGATCATGCCTTCATCCTCACTGACGGGGATAAATGCGCCAGACAGTCCGCCCACATGGCTGGAGGCCATGACGCCACCCTTCTTCACCGCATCGTTGAGCAGTGCCAACGCCGCCGTGGTGCCGTGGGTGCCGCAGCACTCCAGACCCATCTCTTCGAGAATCCGGGCCACGGAGTCCCCTACCGCCGGAGTGGGTGCCAGGGACAAATCCACGATGCCAAAGGGCACATCCAAGCGCTGGCTGGCCTCTCTTGCCACCAGCTGTCCCATCCGGGTGATGCGGAACGCTGTTTTCTTCACTGTTTCCGCCACCTGGTCGAAGGGTTGTCCCTTCACCGACTGGAGGGCATGGTGTACGACTCCGGGACCGGAAACACCTACATTAATAATGCTCTCGGCCTCGCCGACACCGTGGAAAGCTCCGGCCATAAAGGGGTTATCCTCTACCGCGTTACAGAACACCACCAGCTTGGCGCAGCCCAAGCCGTCCTGATCCGCAGTTCGCAATGCGGTTTTCTTCACCGTCTCCCCCATGAGTCGGACTGCGTCCATATTGATGCCCGCCCGGGTGGAGCCTACGTTGATGGAGGAACAGACGTATTCCGTCACCGCTAGCGCTTCCGGAATGGAGGCAATCAGCTTGCGATCTGCCTCTGTCATCCCCTTCTGCACCAGCGCCGAATAGCCGCCAATAAAGTTCACGCCACAGGTTTTTGCAGCTCGATCCATGGCTTTTGCGAAGGGAACGTAGTCCGCCGTCTCGCTGGCTGCCGCCACCAATGCCATGGGGGTAACCGAAATCCGCTTATGGACGATGGGAATGCCAAATTCAACCTCAATTTGTTCCCCGGTTGCCACTAGCCGCTCAGCATGACGGCAGATCTTATCATAAATCTTTCGACAAGCCTCCTCGGAATCCGGGTGGCAGCAGGAGAGCAGGGAGATCCCCATGGTAATGGTACGAATGTCCAAGTGCTGCTGGTCAATCATATCGAGGGTCTGCATGATTTCATTTCTTGTCAGCATGTCTCCACCTCATTCAAATCCGATGCATGGCGTTAAAAATATCTTCCCGCTGAACATGAATATCCAGCTCCTGCTTCAAGCCCTCATCCTTCATGACCTGGCTCAGCTGGGCAATGGGCAGTTCAGATGCCGTGGCGTCCACCATCATAATCATGGTGAAGTATTCCTTCATCACGGTCTGGCTGATGTCCAGCACGTTGACCTGATACTTGGCCAGCAAATTACATACGTTGGCAATGATCCCAACCCGATCCTTCCCGACCACAGTAACAATAGCACGCATAACGTTCCTTCTCCTTGCTCTCAAAAATATATTGTTTTTTATGATATCGTCGATCCGTTCAGCTCATCCAGTGTCAGTTCAAAGCTGGGCAGAAAATGCAGAATAAAGTATTGCAGGGCAGGCATAGGGTTCTGCATCAGGGCAGCGTAGGTCTGCTCCTTCGCCTTCTTGAACTCCAGATTCCCGGCCTTCAGCTCCTTCACGCACTTTAAGTAGGCGTCCAGCTTATCCGCCGCCTTCACCACCGCCTGTACTTCCGGATCGGATTCCTCCAACAGCGGTTGGTAGTCCTCCCGCAACTCCTCCGGCAACAGATCCAGCAGCCGCCGAGCCGCCGCCTGCTCTACCACCTGATAGGACGTGCGCAGTTCCGGATTGTAGTATTTAATGGGGGTAGGCAGATCCCCGGTGAGGATCTCGGTGGTATCGTGATACAGAGCCGCCAGCACCGCCTGCCCCGGATCAAGGTTGCCGCCGTAGTACCGGTTCTGGATCAGCACCAGGGCATGGGTCAGCACCGCCACCATATGGGAGTGCTCCTGCACATTTTCCGGCTCCGTGTTCCGCATCAGCGCCCAGCGCTGGATATAGCGCATCCGGGCCATCAGGGCATAAAAATGACAATCCATCCCGGCTCTTTGCTCCTTATCACTCTAAAAAGTATCCTGACCATTGTATCATAGCCAAAAGCCCCTTGTAAATGACACCTTATACAATTTTATGCGGCAAAGCACTGTACAGAATTTCATTTTCCGATTATAATGGTAATTTGCGAAGTGAATCCTGCTCATTTCGTTTCATTCTGATTGAGAAAGGCGAATTTTATGCGCTTTGCAATTTATACTTTGGGCTGCAAGGTCAACCAATATGAGACCCAGGCCATGGAGACCATTCTGACCCAGCGCGGTCACACACTGACGCCCTTTGACGGCGCCGCCGACGTTTACATCATCAACACCTGTTCCGTCACCGCCGTCAGTGATAAGAAGTGCCGCAACATGATTCGCCGTACCCGGCGGGATCACCCGGAGTCCATCGTAGCGGTCTGCGGTTGCTACGCCCAAGCAAAGCCCAACGATATTGTGGAACTGGGCGTAGATCTGGTGGCTGGTACCGGAGATCGGCTGGCGTTCCTGGATCAACTGGAGCAGTACAGCATCCGGCCCGAGACAGCAGCGGTTTCGGTAGACGACGCCCTGAACCGTCACGATTTTGAAGTACTTCCTGCCGGCGGGTTGGCGGGGCGTACCCGCGCCATGCTCAAGGTAGAGGACGGGTGTGGGAACTTCTGCACCTACTGTATCATTCCCTTTACCCGGGGGCCGGTACGCAGTGCATCCATCCCGGCAGCAGTGGCACAGGCCAAGGCCCTTGCGGAAGCCGGATACCATGAAATTGTGATCACCGGCATCGAAATCTCCAGCTGGGGCAGCGATCTGGACACCGGCAAAACCCTCATCGACCTGATGGAGGCCATCTGTCAAGCTGTGCCGGGGCTGCGCATTCGACTGGGCAGTCTGGAGCCACGGACGATTACCGAAGACTTTTGCCGCCGGGCAGTCAAACTGGACAACCTGTGTCCCCACTTCCATCTGGCGCTCCAGTCGGGCTGCGACGCTACCCTAAAACGGATGAACCGAAAGTATACCACGGAGCGGTTTCTGGAATCCTGCCGGCTCCTGCGGCGCCATTTTGACCGGCCTGCCATCACCACCGATCTAATCTGCGGGTTTGTGGGGGAGACAGAAGTAGAATTCACTGCCACTTTGGAACTGATTCAAAAAGTGGACTTTTCCACTATGCACATCTTCCCCTACTCCCGCCGCAGCGGTACCGTAGCGGATCGGCAGCCGGGACAGCTCCCTAACGCAGTAAAGGAGGCGCGCTGTCACGCTGCAGCTCAGATCGCCGGGGAGATGGAGCGGCGCTATCTGGAGAGCTGGGTAGGAGAAACCCTCCCCGTCC
>CALLZZ010000300.1 GCA_937858235.1 uncultured Clostridia bacterium | reverse complement strand
TCAAACATGAAATGAACCGACTCCGTCCGTTGTTCCTTATCACGCTCCCAATAGTTGTAGATCTGAGTAAAAACCTCATCTATCTTGTCTTTATCAAGGCCAATGTGTTCAAGCAGAGCCCTTAAGCGTTCTTCAGCTACAGAGCCACGACCTCCTCCGGTCACAAGACCTTCCTGCAATATTATTGCCTTATCCAGCAGCCTTGTCACATGACAAACGGCCACCTCCACATCTGGATTTGCAGAAATGAACTTCGTCACTATCGGCATCTCACTAATGCGTAAATCTTGCAGCTGATGTTCGATCTGCCAACCTTCAGTGACTCCTTCAAGGCTAATTTTACTGCGTATCATGTTCTCAAAAGATTCATCCCAACTTCCAAGAGAAGAAGGAAATGTGGCCGGGTCATCGAAGTCAAAAATCATCTGCATTGAACGCTCCTCATAGGCTTTCCATAATATTCAGCAAGCTCTGGTAGCTGTCAACATCGTGGTATACCACGTTTTCCGTGGATATTTCATTGAACAACTTCCGCGCACAGCGGATTTTGGCCTGCTCTATCGGCTTTAACTGAAGCGTTTCCATTGTGCCCTTTGTCTCGGCAACGAAGAAGATATGCTTCACCGTGCCGGCGTAAAACGCAATCGCCCAGTCCGGTGAATAATTGCCGACCGGTGTGGGAATCTGAAAGCCTTTCGGCAGCTTGGCATAGACACAGACTTCATTGGCGGCTTCAAGGTCTTGCGCGAACCGACGCTCGACGCTCTGCTCCGCGATGCCGTCGGTGAAAACGTAGTCCTGTATATGCTTGTGAACGCGGAAGGCTTTGTCGATGCCCTGCGAATGTTTTTCAGCCGTGAAAATGTCGCTGTCATAGCTGCCCTGAATCCGGTCATATGTAATATGTTCGACGATCATCGTTGCCTTTTGCTCTTTGATAAGGCGAATGACTTTGTTGATAAACTCCTCCGGATTGTACTTAAACATGGCAAGCTTTGCAGGGCTGATTCCGGACAAAATAGCGGCCACTGTGCGGCGCGTCAGGATAGTCCCTTCGGCAACCTTGCCAATCAAATCGTACTTCACCTGACTGATTTCCGAGTGACGCAGCGTTTCTGTGCGCGTTTTGGCCGCCTCGAAAGCGTCGCCGCGCTCAATGGATGTCGCTTCCATGTCGGATTTTTGTTCTCCGGTAGAAACGGTATATTGGAGCTGCGAAACAAAGAGGTTCTGGTCGATATGGACGATGGATTTCTGAATCAGCTCAGCCGCATCAAAATCCACAGCATAGGCATACTTGTGGTTGATGTAGCCCCAAAGCGTCTGAAACTCCTTTTTGTAGAAATTTTCGTTCAGCTCGTTTTCAAAAATCTTGGTTTTGTTGCCGTTGTCAATCATACTGTCAAGGACGCGTTCGTCAAACACGCCTTGTATCAACGTGTGAACGCCCTCGGCGATCGGCTGCAGGTCAGGCGGCAGCGGCGCAAGCGCGTTGTTGGCAAGGTCAGCGCGGTAAGAATCCGTGACATTGTCGTTGTCATCCACATAATCGTTTTTCAGCAGATAACGATAAATGTCCTTTGCCTGCTTCGCATTGATGGTCGTGGGAACTTCTCCGATTTTGACCGTTTTGCCAAGGAAGTAATCCATTGTCGCTTTAGACGGCCTGTCGTAGAGTACATCCTTGATCTGCTTTTGCAAAGCGGAAACAAACGGCGCATAGCTCTCACTAGCGATCACTGTAAGCAGGTTGATGTCGTGCACCGCCGTCCCGCAGGTTTCAGCGTCCATGCGTTCTCCGTCTTGATTGACGCACAGGCGCATACCGCGTCCGACCTCCTGCCGTTTCTGTGTTGTGCTGTCGGAGTGCTTGAGCGTACAAATCTGAAACACATTCGGGTTGTCCCAACCCTCGCGCAGTGCGGAATGGGAAAAGATAAACCGCGTCGGCTCATCAAAGGAAAGCAGGCGTTCTTTGTTTTTCAAAATCAAATCATAGGCGGAGATATCATCGGAGAACTCCGAGCCGCGCCTCAGCGTACTGTCAACGGCATGTCCAGTCTTTTTATCAATGCTGAAATAGCCCTTGTGCGTGTCGGCCACATCAATGCTGCACAGATATTTTTGATACGGCGTATCGAAAAGCGTGATGTACTCATTGAGCACGTTGATATACTCCTGCTCGAATATCCGACCATACTCACCGAGCAGCTCATTGCCGTCCTCATCGTACTGCCGGTACTTCGCAACCTCATCGATGAAGAACAGTGAAAGTGTTTTAATGCCCTTATGGAACAGGCTTTCTTCCTTCTTGAAATGGGAGATAATCGTTTCGCGTATCTGAATGCGGCGCATATCCTTTTCGGAAATGTCGCCGACTACATCGCCGCGTGTAATCACCTCGCCGTTGGTAAAGGTTACCGACGCACCGATGGGATCGATTTCGGATATCGTGTAGCCCTGATATTCCTCCAGTGGCGGCATGTTCTTACCAGCGGAGAGATAATACAGATTATCGCCGACGCCGAGGATGCGGGTTTCACGGTTGATGGATTTTTGATAGTTGACCTCAAACTCCAGTCGTGCCATCGGCGGTTTCTTATTTGAAAGAATAATATCCTCAAGAAAAAGATACCTGTCCGTGCCGCGGAAGTTTTTCACTTCAAAGCCCTTGACCTCGATTTTTTTGACGAGGCGCTTGTTGTAGGCATCCAGCGCGTCCAGCACATAGACAAGGTTGTGGTGATCCTTGTGCGTGGCGGAATAATTCAGGCTGAAAAGCGGGTTGAAGCTTTTCAGCGCTTTCTGCGTGACTTCGCCGCCCATCTTCTGCGGCTCGTCGAGAATAATAATCGGACGGTTGGCGCTGATGACGTCAATCGGGCGTCGGGAGGCAAATTCGTCACGCTTGGAATAAATAATCCGCGCTTCTTTGCTTCTGCCGTCCTCTTTCAGGGAGGAGGCAAACGCCTGCGTGTTGATAATCATGACATTGATACCGGCGCTGGAGGAAAAATTGTCAAGCTGATTAAGATTGGAGCTGTTGTAGACGAAGAACCGCGCTTTTTTCCCGTAATGCTCCATGAAGTGATCCACGGTCATTTCAAAGGATTTCTTCACGCCCTCGCGGATGGCGATAGACGGCACAACAACGATAAATTTGCTCCAGCCGTACCGCTTGTTCAGCTCGAACATGGTCTTGATGTAAACATAGGTTTTTCCTGTGCCGGTTTCCATTTCAATATCCAAAGAGCAGCGCCCAAGCCGGCGTGAAAGCTCGTCGGACAGCCGGATGTTGTTCAGCGTCTGGCGTTCGCGGATATTGTGCAGAAGCTGCTCGTCGGAGAGCTCGATATTCTCGTTTTTATAGCCAAGCTCGTCCGTCAGATCGAGCTGCTCGCCGTATTCATCCGGCGTTTCCAAACGCATCTGAACCGGCTGCGGCGCCACTTTGCCGAGGTCACGGATATAGGTCGTGCGGTCATAATGGCGCTGGCCGTTAAAGACACTGACGACAGCTTCCACCGCGTCCGTTTGGTATTGCTGAATTTTGAAGTTAAACTTCATCGCGCTTGTGACCCTCCTTCCAGATAGAGTACTGCGACAGATACAAGGGCAAGACAACGCTTATAGAAATAGTCATATTGCCTACTATCACCAATGTCAATTTTAGTAGTTTCATGGTGACGAATTCGAAAACTATTTCCAATATTAGTAAGTGTCCTGAACTCTTGCTCATAGATAGCTTTGTAATGTGGTTCGGAGGCACTCATATCTTCGATGATTTTTTCTGCCGACTTTGCTTTGTTCAGTTGCGGAGAATAGTAAGTCTTTAGGCGTTCAAATGCATCCCACAGTTTTTCAACTGCAATTTCTTTGTTATTTTCGCTGTAATACCGAACAGCCTCAAGGACAAGTTCTTTTAGTCCAGTTTCAGAAATACCCGACATGGTTGTGCTGCTTATGCTCACATCAAGTGTGTTAATAAGTTTTCCATTTTCAAGCTTATAGGTAATAGAATTCAGCTTAAATATGGAGTTGATTTGCATAGCGAACTCCCCGTTACTGTTATACTTCTCATAAAACTCGATAGCATCGAACACGCAAAACGGAGAGTTTTTCATAATAAATTGCTGCATATCTCCTGTTGCAACATAGTCTCCATTTTCGTTATAACATTTTGGCTGATAAAACTGCGAAATGTCGCGGAATACATATTCACTTGTTAAAATATCTGATTGCCACCCCGTCTCGCTTGTCTCTCGATAAGTAGTCGTATACTTCTCGAGAACTTTATATAGTTGGCTGCGAATTTTCATGCTGAGCGACAGACTCAACTTTCGATCTTTGATTTCCGCAGCGTACCTTTGCGAAAATGGTATGAACATAGCTGCTTGCTCCGGGTCATATTTCCTCCAGCCATATACATCTCTTCCTGAAATTTTACTCTCAGGATAGAGTTCATATCCATCATTGCGGAGCAAACCATTTACCTCATCAAGAAACTCCTTCCAGTATCCGCTTTCAGACCGCACAGCGGGATGGAATACTGCGCACAAAAAGGTTAACAGAACTTCATCTTCGCCATTTTGCAATTGAAAGCGGTCATCTTCAAATACCCATCCGGCTTCGTAGTCGTCATTATTGATTGTGTGTTGCCAAATATCACCTTCAGCGTTCTCGAAGCGGCTATCATTGCTCGGCAAAGAATTGAGATCATATATTCTTTTCAGAAAATCCATCTCTGATAATCTACCGTAGAAAGGGTATTTAATCTTTTTCGTTTCAAAGAATTCATCAATTTCTGTCCCATAGAGAAATAAATCAAAAATATCACGGCGGGTGATTTCAGTAATTTGTTTCACTCAAAGCACCTTCCTTTTTGTAAGCTGGAAGAAGCCGATGACGTTGTCAACCACATGGGTATGAAATTGATAAAAATAAAGTCAATTCGCATCCGACCCTCTCCTTTCGTGCGTATCCCAAAGAAAGCTAACAAGGGTTATACTGCTGCCTACGGCAAGTTTTGCATGGCGTTCTTCAAGCCCTTTGTACGACGCGCTCTTTCCATGCCCACTTCCATATGGATTTCTCAGCGCGGCGAGATTTGTAGAAATAGCTCGAAGATTGCCTAAAAGAGCTTTCATTTCACTGGCAGCAGGTGCAGTATCGGGTATATCTGCTGGCATGAGTTTCAAACACTTTACTGTTTCTCCCGTCAGCCTGCCAACATCCCAGTTTTTATCCCATTCTATATGATTATCATCAAGAATTGTTTTACAACAGCTCTCAATAAGCTCTTTTGCTTTACCGATAGCTTCAGTCGGGTTTGAAGACTGCATTTCGATCATTAAATCTATCTGTGCGGAAAGATAATCGCTTGAGAACTTGTCTTTAAGTATTTTTGCAGTTTGAAGAAACGGTGCAGATATACCAAACACTCGGTTAGCGATTTCCTTACACTTACGATAGTAACCCGCGTATTCAGCATTATAGTCAAACCGATATTCACCTGAATACGCAGGCTCGCGTCGGGTGTATTCGCCATCAAAGTTTGCCTCGTAATAATCAAACAAATCCTTAATGAGTTTCATTTTATCCGTCGGGCATGCATCATTGAGGTACGCCATTAAGGATTTACCTTTTGACATTCCATATTTTTCACAAACAGCAACTCCAACACTATTCATGGTAAACACATCGAAATCGTTTGTTGAAAAATCAAGGACATACCCTCCGCGATTATACAGCTTCAGGAAAGCTCCCATTTCCAATTGTGATAACTCTGGCATCTCACAGCACCTTCCTGATCGTACTCGGGCTGTATGCCGCGAAAATCTGGTCGAAGTTTGTGGCAACGCTGTCGCTGGCGTAGCCGCCGTCGCGCATGACGAAATAATACGGTTTCTTCTGTGCAATCGCCTTTATCGTTTCGTCGGTGAGGTTCTCATCAAAGCAGGCAATCAGATAACCGTCGGCGACGGAGAATACCTTCTTTCCGGCAATGGCGGTTTCCTCAATTTTGCTGGAAAGCAGCACGCCGAGGTCAAGCATGACCTGAAAGAGCAGGTCTTCGGGGGTGCGGTCTTCCTTGATGTTGTCCGTCAGTGACGAAAACAGCGACGGCTCATAGTCGGACGGGCTGTAATACACGTCTTTCATGTTGCCGCTGTCGCACTTGAGGACGCGGAAGCCGATGTCGAGGTTTTCAACTCCGGGTTTGTCCTTGTTTTCTTCAAGAATTTTCTTTCCGGCGCGGCGAATGCGCTCCTTGCCGATTTCGCAGATGTTTTTGTAGCCGGCTTTGTATGCCTCGCTCTTTTCGTCAGTTTTTTCGGGGAGCTGCACCATGATGAATTTGCGGTTGCCGCCGTCCTCGGCATTGAGCTGCATAACCGCGTGGGCGGTGGTAGCAGAACCGGAGAAGAAGTCGAGGATAATATCGTCAAGTTTTGTATTAGCAATTTGAAGAATTCTATGTAAAAGTCGAACTGGTTTGGGTCCATCAAAGTATCCTTTATCATCAAACAGTTTTTTTAATTCTTGGCGTCCTTCCTGATTATGCCCGACTTCATCGTATTTCCAAATTGTAGTGGGAACCATACCCTGTTGTACATCAGAAAGAAATCGTTTTAAGCGAGGCATATTGTCTCCGCTTTCACCAAACCAAACGCGACCGTCATCGATAAGCGCTTGCATACGTCGTTTATTTGTAAACCAACACCGTCCGTCAGTCGGTCGTATTATTTTTCCGGACGGAGTAGTAATTTCGTAGTCATAATCTGCACTATAGGTTTTAACAGTCAAATTGTCGCTTGCCCACGCGCCACGAGGGTCATTGTCTGGATTTTTATATCTTGCGTTAGCTTCTTCAGTTCTTGGAAGTTTACCAATTTTGAAATCTATAATGCTTTTAGCATACACAACAATATAATCGTGGCTATCTGAAAAATACTTTGCATCATTTTTGGGCGCAAATGCTCTCTCCCAAATCACCGAACCAACAAAGTTCTTTTCACCGAATACTTCGTTACCGACTTTCTTTAGGTTTTCAACTTCATTTTCATCAATAGAGATAAAAATAACCCCATCGTCCGTCAGCAAATCCTTTGCCAGCTTCAAGCGTGGGTACATCATATTGAGCCAGTCGGTGTGAAACCGCCCGTTGCGCTCGGTGTTCTGCACAAGGCGGTTGCCCTCCTCGTCATACTGCCCGCTGGTGGCAATATACTCCTCCGCGTTTTGTGCAAAGTCGTCCTCATACACAAAGTCATTGCCTGTGTTATAGGGCGGATCGATATAGATCATCTTGATTTTGCCAAGGTAGGTCTCCTGCAGGAGCTTCAGCACTTCCAAATTGTCGCCTTCAATATAAAGGTTTTCGGTTGTGTCGAAGTTGACGCTTTCCTCCCGGCAGGGGCGGAGCGTCTTATTGATCGGCGCGTTGGCAAGCAGGACGGACTTTTTCTTGTCCGGCCATGTGAACT
>CALLZZ010000299.1 GCA_937858235.1 uncultured Clostridia bacterium | reverse complement strand
TCCAGATCGGCACCCTTGTCGATCTGCGCCGCAAGGCCCGCATCGTCATACCCGGTCAGCCATTGGATGACGGTATCGACTTCCGCCTTCGTGCGCCCTTTGCGCTCCGCCTTTTGGATGTAGAGCGGATACACACTGGAAAATGTTATCTGGTAAACGCGTTCGTTCTTCATAAAGTGCTATTTCCTCCTGTTTTCTGCTTTCTTCTACACCTCACGATGCCGGTGATCCCTATCTGATTATCACCCATCGGTGATTTGCCAACAGCAAAGCGACAAGTAATAATGCCAAAATGGTGAATACCGCGGCAAGACCATTGATCACCTTATTTGTCTTGCCTTTCAGGGCCTTGGCGAGCAAGGTGTAAATGCCAATCCCGATAATCCCTCCAAGCGTGTTGCTGAGCACATCGGTGATGTCGGCTCTGCCGATCGCGAAAATAAATTGTATGATTTCAAAGGCAAAAGCCAATCCGGCAATCGAGAGAAGATTTTTCACAAAATACCCCGGGGTTTTCAACATACAAAGATAGATTCCAAAAGGGATGAAAACGAGAATGTTATTTCTGATTTCGCTGAACCGAATCATGCCGCTATCACCGAAAGACCCCAGAAACGGAATCAGGTTAATGACTCGCTCCCCACGCATAGCCGGGATGGAAAACTGCAATTTGAAGAGAATCAACCATGTTAAAGCCAGTAAATAAATGGCGAACAACACGAGTGTAAGCGTGTTTTGTTTTTTTGATTTTAAATTTTTCATAGAGTGGTCTCTTCTCCGTTTCAGACGGTATTAATTCCCCAAGGCCGTCTTTGCCATTCTGAAATTTGTCAGGGAAACGCCTCCTCTGACTGCGATATTTTCAGCCTGCACGGTGTATCCAAGCTTTTCAAAAAAGGGCCTGGCCGTAATGGACGCGTACGTTTCAAAATAAACAACATTTTCATCTATGGCGCGGCGCTCCAATTCCTTTACCAGCGCTGTTGCAACGCCGATACCCTGATAATCCTTATGAACATAGAGCCTGTCCAGATAGCCGCTTTTATCCATATCGGCAAAGCCCGCAATCACACCGTCCCACACAGCCACCAAAGTGGTATGCGCTAAGAAGGAGCGATTCCATTCGTCTAAATTGACATTGCCTGTAGCCCAGGCGTCAAGCTGCTTTTTTGTATAGTCCTTCCCATTGACTGTATGAACGGTATTGTAAAATAACTGCGCCAACAAAGGGCAATCGTCAGGCTTATATTCTCTGATTAACATGGTCCCCCGCCAACTCCTTTTCCATTGCTAAAAAAGCGGCCCATACCGCAACTACATCCAACCTGTTCACACAACCCCGCCAAAATCCCCCAAATATCTATCCTGTCGAGAAAGTCCGGTATCAATCCTGTTCATAAGGGAAAGGCTACATCTACTTTATCGCCATGATCACCGCGAATTTCTGCATAGAAAAAATACATTCTATCGTTTGGAATCCTGCTATTTTAAGCATTTCTCTTTCTAACGGCACAGAGCACTCTCGGTCAAGTAATCTGCGCGCCTTCCATTTTTTAATCTCCTCAGCAGACAAACCGTTTGTTTCGAGGAAATTGATCCAATAAGAATCATAAGTGCTGCTCATTGCAGGCGTGCTCCCGCAAAATTGATCGTAGTTTATAAAAACGCCTCCTGTCGGGAGCTTGTCAAATATACTTGAGAATAAAGCTGCTTTTTCATCATGCTCCAGGTGATGGATGGAAAGTGCGGACATGATGACATCAAAAGTATGCTTGGGCAACTCCAATCTATAATCTGATATTTCAAATGTTACATTACTCATGTTTTCAAATCTGAGTTTAGCGACCTTAAGCATCTCCTCGGCGATATCAGTCAGTACATATTCTGCACTGGAGAAATGCTGGTACCAGAACCCGGTGAGTAATCCAGTTCCCGCCCCCAAATCAAGAATCCTCGACGGGCTTTTGATAGTATGTGCTACAAAATCCGTCGTTTTCTCATAAAATTCTTCAAAACACGGAATAAACTTTCGTCTGCCAGAATCGTATTTTTTTGATATCTTATTAAATTGCTCGGCAATATCCATATTCTCTTTTACTCCTTCCTTTGGTACCCTGCATCTAATACAATGATACTATTTTGAGGTTTTAGAAAAGTGCCTATTGCGCTCGCGCAATCCCACCAAACTCAGAAACATCAATCCTGTACACTCGCCAAGCCCCAAAATGCAGAAACATCAATTCTGTACACTCACAAAGCGGTGACATCTAAGTCGCTCTGTCACACTCAAAATCACGCCTTTGGACTTGTTCCCATGAAGCGATATTCCGCCCTTTTCGGCGCACCGGATTTTTGCCCGCAAGTCCCGAAAGTCCCAGTATTGCTGGGCTTTTCGCACACTCACTCTTTCACCCTTGACATCCATACCACGCACTCAACGTGCAACGAGGTCATGAGTTTAATGTCTTATATGTATTTTACCAAATTATAGGCAAAGGAAATAAGTTATCGCTGTATTTTTCCTTTTGTGTATACACGGAAATAAGTCCATGGCCAGAGGTCGAGTGAACGAGATTAATGTCATTTCCGGCATAAAATGGAACGAGCCAATCTGATTAATGTCTGGTCTGTGTTTGGCAATTTTTCTGTGCAAGGGAAATTATTTGTCATCTTCACTCGGTACTGGAATATATACCATCTTCAGTGGAATCATTTTCTTGTACTTATCACTAAGTTGAGCATAATATTTCAATATCAAATCCACGAGTTCCGTGCCATTGATGCCACGTATAATCGGAACGCTGCTCAGATACTTCTGCGCGTTCTTGGTATAATTTGAAAGTGTAACGAATAGTCCGTAGTCACCCTCACGCATAGCGCCTTTCAGAGACTGAATAGTCGTTTCTTTTATATCGCCATCCTGACTCTTGACTTGAACCAAAATGCGAGGCGGCAGCTCATCTTTGTATGCAGTAATATCAATTCCACTGTCGCCGCCGTGATTTGATATGGATGTCCTGTATCCCATTGCCCGTAGCAAATCTGCTACGAATTCCTCAAGCTCATATCCTTTGAGGTGCTTGCTAAGCTCTTTCAATATAAAGTCTTTTGTAGTCTCGACGATTTCATCTGCTGTGGCTGCAATACTCTCATCTTCAGTGCCTTCTGTGGAAAGTGCTGTCTGTCTAAAATTCTTATCCAGTGCGCTTAAATACTCGTCAGCATAATTTTTTACCATGAAAAAAGACATTGCTGAGCCGACTTCATAAAGTGCTCCTTGTGAAAATGCTGTCCTTGGGAAGTGCCTCAACCATTTTACTTTTCGCTGTTGAACATATTCGGATGCATTCGGATTAAATGTATAATCGTCTTTTACGGTACCAATGTTAATTTGGCGGTCAATCTTGGAAGGAAATACGATATAGTCTCCAACTTGAACTTCATAGACAAATCGATAAAGCATCCCAGCGCCATTCGCGATAGCACCTTTTTTCGCATCAGGATATACTTCCTCATAATGCTTTTTAAATGCGTCCCGGGTGCTTCCGATTTGTTTCAAATCGCCCATGTCTTTCCAACCGATAGCGATAACATCTTCATGCAAAAATAGGGAATCGTCCATCGTGTGGATACCCCATACCCGTTTTTCATCGCTATTTCCCATATCTACCGCCCCCTACTTTCATCAAGTATGGCTAATAAATCTTCAGTCATTCTATTTTCTCCTCACCGAATCATTCCACACCCAGTGCCTTGAACACAGCGTCCTCCGCACTCTGATACGGAATCAGCTGGAATGCGCTCAACAAATCCGGTGGAACCGTTGCAAAATCAACGAAGGATGTGCTGGGAATCAACACCCGCTTCGCCCCGCTGTCGAGACAGACCTGCAGCGCATTGGCAAGCTCATCCGCTTTGATCAGAGTACCGCCGATGCTGATTTCCCCGAGTACAACCAGCGAACTTTGCGTCGGTTTTCCCAAAGCAATGGAGCACAGAGCAATTAACGTCGGCAGGGCCAGTTTTCCGGTCATACCGATGCCCTGAAGATCCTGGTAGTTTATGATGTAATCCTTAGTCGTCGTACTGATGGTGCCGCTGATCCGGTTTCCGTTTGCTTTCAGAAAACTGAAGGCTGTGTTGGTGGCTTCCCGTGCATCGCGGTCAGAGCCTATGCCCGTGCGTTCAAATTTCCCATTGCCTGGCAGCATTTGAGACTCCAGACGAAAGACGCCAATCATACCAGACTTGCCTTGTGAAACGGTATAAACCTGGCCTGGATTGCACATGCCCTCCGGAATCAGCTTGCCTCCGCCTTGTTCCGGCACAGAGACATAATGTTCCTCGAAGGTTTCGTTATCGATATAGGAGAAATTCACGTCATAGAACTCCATGCCGCCCAGCTTTTTGAGTTGCTCTTTTACGCGGCGGCGCATCTCCAGGGACAGCTTCAGGATTTCTTCCAGTTCTTCTTTTGTGAACTCCCCGTCTGGATAAATCAGTTTCAGGAATCCGTCTACCATTTTCCTCACGGCGATGGTATCACGCTGATTGAGATTTTTTCCAAGATGAAAGTATTTATCCAGCGCGTCGCCGTACTGCTCTTTGCGAAGCTCTCTGATAAATTCTGCCAGATAATCGGTAATAAATCCATAATCATCCGTGAAGTGTTCCGGCCGTAATTTCGGAATTTCCCATCCGGGTATATAGCAGTGGATACGGTCAAGAAACGCGGTATCGGTTCCCATCTCTGGTGGGAACGGGTCAAACAGGCTGGATGTCTTCAGAAGCACGTCCACGCTCTGGTTGATGTTTCCAATAAAGACCATAGAGGCAGAAGCGGCTTTTTCCTCTTTGCCTCGCGCAAAGGAACCGGATGCCATGTAATCTTTCATGATCTGGACTCCGTCATTATCCTTAAAATGGATACCGGCGACCTCGTCGAAAGCAACGCAGTCCCACAGGCCCACCAGACCGACCGTCTTACGGCCCATGTTATAAAACAGATTTGCAACGGTTGTCTGCCCGCCGGATATGAGGATGCTATTCGGTGAAATTTCCTTATACAGATGTGATTTGCCTGTACTTCTCGGTCCAAGCTCGCACAGATTGAAGTTGTTTTCCACCAACGGCAGCATTCGGGCAAGCAGCAGCCATTTTTCACGATAGGAAAGCGTATCCGGCTCCATCCCGATGGAACGCAGCATAACGTCCATCCATTCTTCTTTGGAGAATGCTTTCCTGCCGCGTTTCAGCTCATCGATATCCACATGCGGCATTTGAATGGGGGTTAGTTTCCTGATACGGATCGGAGTGCCGTTTTTCTTGTCTTCCTCTACGTGCTCATAATCCAGCTGGACAATGCACCAGATGCCGCCGCAGAGCAAGCGGTCGTATTTCGTTGGATACTCCTCGGAAATCGGGATGGCTTTCAGGCCCAGATTGGAAAACTCGGCCTCATAGCTGTCCTTTTTGATATTCAGGCTGACAGTGATCCTATCGATGACGGTGTGGCTGCCACGTTGCCGAAGCATCGATAGTATTTTCTGGGATTCATCCGGGCGCACAAAATTATCGGCTAAAATCCGCTTTACTTTCTGGATGCCAGCCTCGATCACTTCCTCATCGTCCGAGCTGCAATACTGCCCCAAAAGGAACTCAAGGACATAGGTGGGCACATTGGCCCCTTCCTTGATTTTCTTGGTCAGATCTTTGCGGACAATTTTACCGTCGAAATTCTGGCGCAGCTTGTCCTTGATGATTTCACGGAAGCTTGTCCCTTCAGGTATCTGCTCCATTGCTGTTCCTCCCCGTGCGGCACTCATTCAAAAAAGTTGTAATCGTCCACCGCAAAGGCGATATCAATCTGGAATTCTTCGCGCTGCGGCATCTGCAGGCCGGTTTTGTCGGCGATGACCAGATAATAGCTGTCCCGATTATTGTATTTCAGCGGCTTGAGGTTGAAGCTGCAGCGGAAGGTTCGCTCTTGTGTACTATCGCTGGTTTTATCTGCAATAATTTTTGTCGTGTCGCTGACCGGCTTTCCGTTGGCATCCGTAAAGTAAAGCGAATAGGTGGTCGCTACCCTGTTATCTCTGACCGCTTCCTTCTGATAGAAATTCAGCGAGAAAATCATATTGCTGATCTTCCGGCTGGCGGACAGTAGGCTCACGGTAACGGGTCTCGTATCGTACTTTTCCCGATTGCGCTGGTAGGCTTTGTTGTCGTTACGCAGAAAATGATAATCAATTACCGGCACGACCATCTCCTGAAGGCTAATTCCGCCGTGGACAAAGTTCAACCCGCCTCCATTCATCTTAATGCGGACGCTCTCTCTTGGGGCAAAAGCTTCAAAACCCGTATTGCCGTCAAGGAACTTCACCGGCAGCAGATAGTCTGGTTTCGTGCCCTTTTGCATAATCGCGTAGCGCCGGCCATACTCAACGTCATGCTGGTTGAAACTGGTCTTATCGACTTTTCCATCCTCGGCCAGCGGACTATAAGTATACAGAAAACCGTGGTCGGCAGTGATCAGGATGCGGGTGCCACCGAACTCGTTGACGATGATACGCACCATGTTTTTGATTTCCCCGATGGCATCATCGCAGGCCGGGAACACCATGCTGTCGGAAGTGTGGGCCGCTTCGTCAATCTTGTCGTGATAGATGTAGACGATATCCATTCCCTTGACAAGTTCGCTGCGCTCCGCGCGCTTCATGCCGATGATGTTCTTATACTGCAGGGCAATACTCGATGGATGGGCTGATTTCAGCAACTTATCGCGGTTAATGCTCTCGGTCGACTTTCCGTCGGCCAGAACGGAAAGACGCTCGTTTTTATAATCCACCGTCAGATTCCGGTGTGGCAGAAGCGCCGCCATACCGAATTTTGTGATGGTCGGGAAGATGGCCTCGCAGCTTGAAAGTTCCACTTTGCTCTGGGTTTCACGGCGAAGCTGCTCCGCCAGAGACGCCGCCACTTCATAGCGCATGGCGTCCGAGATGATCACGAACACACGGGTGCCGGCATTCTTTACCTTGTTTGTGTAAAAATCGGTCTGCTGCGGTACTTCTAAAATGCGGCCGTATTTTGCCAGCTCATCGGCGCAGGCATCCGACCAGTTGCTGCCAAGCTGCCCAAGGAACCATGTGGTATACAACCCCTCAACCTTTTCCACAACATGCTTGAACAGGTCGTCCAGAACCGGGTTGGAGACTTTGAGAGAACGTGAGAAGCATTGATGGAAAAGGCGGTAATCCGTATCCATCTGATAATAGTCGGACGTATATTCAGTCCATATCTTCTGAGGTTCCACCGTGTGGAAACCGGCGGAGTGGTCATGGAAGAAAGCCTGCATATTGGCGACCTGAAGGATGCCGTCGTAATAGCAGGAAACCGTGTCATACCATACCATCGCCCGGCGCTTCTCGACCGTGTCCGTAATAGCGTTCACATCGATGATATGGTCGCCGATCTCGGTCATCATCTGAGTGAGGATGCATTCGTTGATGCACGGGAAGCACTCGGTATCTGCAAGTTCCTCCACAGAGAGTTTGCCGAATCGCTGGTACAGCCGCGCCTCGTTTTCCGCATATCGGGCGATCTCGTACAGTTGGCCGTTGTCGTCGCTGTGCAGCCAGTCGGAAATAAAATCATAGCAATACGCCTGATGCGGTAAAGAGATCAGACTGTCCAGCCCGGACAGGTTCTCCATCCTCATCGTTCTGGTCGCGGCGGTGAGTAGCATATGGATCGCCAATCTGCCGAGGTTGGATTTGTCGCCCTCGCGGTAACCGGTGGCCTGTGCCACCAGCACCCAGAACGGATCTTGGGCGCCGTAGTTTATAAAACTTTGATAGACACTGTTGGTTTCTATATCCAGCCCGGCGCGAATGACTGCGCGGATGATACTGTTTGGATGGGCGTCTTTGAGGCCGCAGAGCGCCGCCATCACTGCGAGATGAAGTTGAGCCGCCGTAGTGATGTTTTTGTTCAGCACCGCAATTTTAGCGCGGCGTTCCTTGGAGTTAAAAAATTTCCGGTAGGCTTTGACCTGCTTCCTTAGAACGGGTAAAGCAGGCAGGCCCATTTCGTTCATCCAGATGGAAGTAAGGTCAGCGCGGAACTCCTCGCTATATAGCTCGATGTTGATGAGCCAGTTGTCATCCGGTCTGGCATAAGAAAAGGGGCTGTAAACAAGGTAATTGCTGCTTCTGTCGTCAACGGTGAGAAGCTTCTTTGCCTCGAAGTTGTTGTTGCCGGTGAGAATAAGCAGTTTTGCGTTGCCCAGCCGAATATCATCCAGCTTGTCCTCAAATTCCCGATCCTCATCACGCCAGAAGATGATGCGGCGGCTATAGAACTCCGGCAAAGGGGCGGCAAACCGCCGGTTCAGGTCTTGTATAACGGTATCCAAATCCATGCTGACCATACAGCCGCCTCCTTATTTGATGGGAGCCAGAACGTCCTTGAAAATTGCGTAATTGTGTTTCACGCCGTCGTCCAGATCGATGGAAATCATCTGGTCGGCCAAGTGGTGGATCTTTTCCTCGTACTCCCGGATTTCCGTTGCCTGCCCTTGCAGCTTGGCAAGCTGTTTATTCAGCTTGACTCGTTCGCTTCCGGAGGCGCCGTTCATGCGCTGCTCGACATCGGCGATGGCGGTACGGTAACGGGCCTGCTGCTCATGCACATAGTCGGTGCGCATCCGGGCGAGGGTATCCGGCTGATAGCGGTGCATATAAATGAGCGCTTTGAAGCCGTTTTTTTTGCCGGAATCGAAGAGCCAGTAGATCGGGCGCTTCTGATAAATCTTGCAGTGGTCGGCGTAGAAGTCATTGAGGAAATAATTCCGGATGACCTCGCGCGGTGAGCCTTTGCCGCCGAGCGCATCGGCGATAAACTTTAGGTTTTCTTCCAGTGCTTCTTTACCGTAGACCACTTCAATGAATTTTACGAAACGCCCTAAAATATCGTCCTCAAAATAATCGTCGTCACAAATTGGAATACAATTATCAACATCCGGTGAATAGGTAAGTTTTGTTGCTGTAGATATGTCATCGCCATCTCTAAAATAAGGATAATGATATTTTGCTAAGCTTATGCCTGCATACCCGGAACCATAAGGTAAACTCCCGTCTTTATCGCATGGAGCTTGACCAAGGAATTTCCAGTAAACCTCGTCAAAATTGCCCCCGGCAAAAATGAGGCCTTCTTTGTCAAGACTATATCGCCCGAACATACAGCCCACGGCATAGGGAATCAAGCTTTTGATCACATCCTGCTTTGTCAATAGATAGGGGCTGTTTCGCATTCCCTCCGGTGCGTCCTCTTTCGTGTCCGCAATATAATGCACGGTCACGTCTTTGTCGTCTTCTTCCGGCGTGAGTTCGTCCTGCAAGCCGTAGATGTCAATGAAGATACGGTTGAGTTCCTCTTCGTTGCGCTTGAGGGTTTCAAAATTTGCGGAGAAAAATGCTTTGACTCCGATATATGCTGCTTGGATGGTAAACTTCGGCTTTTCATCTCCCCAAGCTGCTGCGGGTACTCTGAATTGAATGAGCGGATGCCGCTTGAAGTCCCACGAGGTTTCAAAGCTGTCCCAGTCTAACACACATAGTTCGATACAACTTTTTACAAGATGCTCTATTAGTGTTGTATCCTTTATCTTGGCAACGGGGATTCTCTTGATGTAGCCACAATTAAAATCAAGAGTGGGTGATAAAACAGAAAGAACTTTTGCTGTATACTTTGAATTAAGCAATCCACATAAGTAGTAATAGTCTTTGTCTTTTGTGAAAACGGCTTGACCCTTATCTGCAAATATAAAGCCATCAGGATAAACACGAACGGCAAAGTCCTTGGCAATGGCCGACCAAGTTAGTCCGTGCCGAAAATAGAAAGCAATACTCTTTGCGTGGCGTGTGTAATTAACATATTTTTTTGCTATGAATGCTTTTAGTTCTCTTCCGTCATCTCTCCAATTCACAACAAACTCATTATTACCATACCACTTGCGTGGCTCGCCGCCTTTACAGAAGGGATACCAAGTTTTGTGGTTTTCGCTGACATCCGTATTGAGGTTATAGTGAGTACATACATCGTCTATAACCACTTCATGCCAAAGTCGCAAAAATCTGTTGTTGTCACAGGTCGTCAGTCCTTGCCGTGCATCCGCAATAGAATCAAGTGTGGGAAAGGTATTAAACCCAGAATAAATCTTCTGACTTACCCAGTATGATATTGGTGTCCCGTCAATCTGTGTGAAATCTTCTTGATGCGCATGGAAGGTATTCTTTTGGGGATTAGTCAAAAGCTCGTTTTTTTTGTCGTTGCTTTCAGCAAACTGAGTCAGTTGTACATAAGCACCTAAGTATGTCTTAACATACATTTTACCTGCTACAAATGCCGCAGTACCAAACCCAGAATCGAAAGCACCTGCCCCAAGATGGAGCAGATTTGTTATCCTGTTTGTCTGAATCAAACCAGACCTTAATGATTCAAAGCTGGATAGGGAAAGCCAACTTTCTGGAATAATTAGCGAGAAGTAGGCTGTCGAATTTGACATATCTGCAACTCGTTTGACAAACGCTGCGAAAGTGTCTCCTTTGTGTTCTGGATAGTGAAGTTGTAAAAACGACCTCATAGTGTCGCTCATTCCAGTCTTTGCACCTATATACGGCGGATTAGTCACAACCACGTCGTACTTCTGAGCTAATAACCGTTTGAAGTTCCATACACGCAAGTCACGCTCATAGTTATCATCGAATTCAATTTGTTCTCCGATACCTTTTTCCTGCGGTTTATCTTCAAGCGTATCCACCTTCACCAGCGAACCGTATTCCTCGCCATCGGGGAAGCCCGCCGGGTGGTAGACCTGCGGCTTTACGCCAGCGTCGAAAATGCGGCGGTTGTACTGCCGCGCTTTCATCATCAGCGAGAAATAGGCAAGCTGATAAGCTCGGCGGTCGATGTCCAGCCCATAGAGATTCTTTTCCAGTATCAATTTCGCCGCATCGCGAGGATTGTAGCCCTCACTCTCATAGATCTGCATCAGCACGTCAAAAGCGTACACCAAAATATGGCCGCTGCCCATGCAGGGGTCTAACAAGACGTAATCTTTGATACAAGGACGTGATGTGCATGAAGGGCGTGAAAAGCCCGTAACTGTGCGGTTTCTTCGTCTGCTGCCGTTTCTGGCGAGAATTGTCCGGTCGCGAAAAACGGTCTGATTCATCTGTTTTCCTGCTGCCATCACGGGCTTTGTCACCTCCTTCGAGAAACCCCTTATGCAATCCTTGAAAGGTTCAGTGTGAAATTAAAATGTTCTGTCTATCCTTGAAATGTACAAGGTTATCATTGAACGGTTCAGTCAGACTTCACTGATCATCATTGATGATGTCATAGAATGTGAATTCGTCTATGATGTCTATATCCTGCCCCTCAAGTTTCAGTTTCTCGGCCTCCTTGTGTTTGGAGGATTTCTCTCCGTGAAGCACGGCGTTGTAGTCGTTGTTTCCGAGGATGAGATAGTTCGTGTTCTTATTGACACTATTGTCAAGAATTCCTCCAAGGTTGACAACGGTCTGCATCGCATCCTTGCGCGCCATGCGCTCAAGTTTTCCGGTGAATACTACATGCCGTCCATAGAAGAAACCGTCTTCATCAATGTCATCGGTTGTCGCGGTTATTGCTCCTATATCGATTCCCTTGTGTCCGCTTGCATTTACCTGCCACAGATCCTTGATGCCCAGCCCTTTACGAACCATTTCGGTTTTCATCGCCTCATACAGTTCCTCCGTGGTAACGCAGTCAGCAAGCGCACGATGTTCGTTATTCGTAAGGTGCAGATACTCTGACAAATCGGAGAGGCGGTGATGGGGCAAATCGGGATAAAGCTTCCGGGCGAACTGCATTGTATCCATGTACTCGTTTGCGATGTCCTCATGGAACCCCGCGGCGAGGAATCGGACATCGAACGAGGTGTTATGACCGACTATGATGTCACTTCCAAGAAATGCAAGGACATCGCTCTTGACATCTTCAATGGCTGGCTTGTCAGCCACCATTTCATTGGTGATTCCCGTCAGGCTGGTAATGAATCCATCTATCTCATTTTCGGGTTTGATGAGCTGTTCGTAGCGGTCAGTTATCTCGCCGTTGCGCACTCTCAGGATTCCAATCTCAATCACTTCGTCATAGTAGGCGGAAAGGCCGGTAGTCTCCGTGTCGAGTACGCAGTAGTCCGACACAATCTTTTTAACATAATTACTCATTTTTCTCCTTGAATCTCTCTGATCTGGCGCTCAAGTCTTTGCAGCCGTTCTTCGCGGTCGGCTTTTCTGGAAATCTCGCATTCCCAGACGACTATCACGTGCCAGCCGTCTGCCTTCAGCTGCTCCTGTACCTTCCTGTCCCTCGCAACATTCTGGTCGAACTTCTTCTGCCAGAAGTCGCGGTTCGTGGATGGCGTTGCCGCGTATCTGCATCCGGGATGCCTGTGCCAGAAACAGCCGTGTACGAAAATCATCGTACGGTATTTCGGAAGAACGATGTCCGGCTTGCCGGGATATCGACTGTCGTTCTTGCGATACCTGTATCCTTTTGAGAACAGGTACTTCCTGACGATCTCCTCCGGTTTTGTATCCTTTCCGCGTATATGCGACATGTTGAGATGCCGCTGTTCCCTTGTCAAAACGTCAGACACCGGCATCACCTCCATGTGTCACACCTGTTTGAATATCTTCTTGAAAATAAGCTGCGTCATGACATCGTCAAGCTGTTTCGCCGTGTGCTCCGACTCAACCAATGCTCCGAGTTCAATGTTTCCCTGCTGACCGTGGTATGACAGATTCGCTGATGTTATCAGCGTCTGCTTCATGTCTACGGAGATGACCTTGGCATGCAGAGCGGCCATCTTGTCTTCCTCGTTGCTGTAGTCGTATATCTGGAGAAAGCGTCCCTTGTAGCGCAGAAGTTTGTCGACATCCGGCTGCTTCTCGATGTTGTTGATGAAGAACTTGACGAACACGCCTCTCTGGCTCTTGTCGATGATGGTGTCCGTCAGCTCGGAGAAATACGAGGAAAGAGAGTATCCCGTTATCAGGATGTTCCTCCCGGCTCCTTCGAGCATGGACCGTACAACAGTCATAGTGGGCTTTGCGTCAATCCTGAATGATGGCGGAGCTGTCACGACAAGCGATACCTTGTCGGCAGTCTCCGTGTTCATGGCCGCCCTTATCGTTTCTGAGATTTCGTCACTTTCATCAGCTGATAACTCCGGATACTGTCTGCGCAGAATGTCAGCCGCGTTGTCAGTTCCATTGGCGGCGTCCGCCCTGATGGTGTTCAGCAGTATTTCTCTTTTTAAATCTCCACCTGACACAGATCGTTCACCAGCTCTCTGAAATACGAGGTTTCCTCACGCCCGGCGAGAGGAACCACGAGTCCGCGGTCAAGCATGCGGTTTCCGTTTTCGCATGCGGTTTCTGATATCATGCAGCACGAATGGCATGCCGCCCCGTTGGAGTTCTTGCCGGCGGGGAGCGTGCTCATGCATTCCGGATCGTTCGTGCAGACGAGTGCTTCCTGGAAGGCGTCCCGCATCAACGTCTGCATCTGTTCCACTGTTCCAAGCTCGACAAGGCCGCCGAGAGAGCCTTCCTTGTCCGAGCTTCCCGTGTAGAGCAGAATGCCGGCCATCTTGTCTCCGAAGTAGATCCTCTCTCTGATTGCCGAGGAGGAGTAGCCCGATGACATGGCCATCTGTTTGATGAGGAGATGGGAGAACGTGTGCATGAGAACGTAAACCGCATCCCGGTCTGTCTTAATCGTCCACCCCTTTGATTCGCAGTATTCACGGTACGAAGCGACATACTTCTCCGAAATGCTCTTCACCTGCGGGTTGCTCAGCCATTCATCCAGCGTCTGCCGGTTGAACTCAATGAAGATTCCCTCGCCGTTGACTTCCACAGCGGGGAGCCATCGTTCGTCCTTGCCCTTTGTCAGATAGACGACATTCGGCTGGTCATCCGCATCCGGGTCAGGCGAATCAACCCTTGTGAATCCCAGAAGCACACGGACCTCACGCAGCCTTGTTATGCGGATGATCCGCTTGAAGTAGCGTTTGAAATAGTCGGGCAAATCGTCTTCTTCGGCCTTGAAATGCTTCTTGTTGGACTGGTAGGTCGGATCATCGTGATGCGTTATGGCTTCGTACTCCATCCGCTTGATTTCCGTGAATTCCTTGATGTTGTTCATGCGCCGCTCATAGGCTTCATCGAAGTCCTCACGGGAATACCTGGAAAAATATTCTTCATAAATCTGTTGAAGACCATCTTCTTCGGTTTTTCCAAATCTGACCGCCATCTTCTTCGCCTGCTCGATATCGCGAAGGTGCTCGTCTATCAGGTTGTACAGCGGATTGATCCACGGCGGAATGGATATGGCGCTTCTTGTCACGGCGAAGTACACGTTCGAGGCGCCGCGCTGTGAGGGGATGACCGGCTTTTCACAATGCTCCGGTCGGCTGTTCGGTCGGAACGGGTGCGTGCCGCAGCATGACAGTCCTTCGAAATTCTGTGCCTGCGTTGCACCGCTCATGCTTCTCCTGGCACCGCAGGAGCATTCCACCCACATGTCCGACAGAGTGGACGTGTTTCCCGTTGAGTACATCCTCAGTCTGCCTTTGCAGTCAGTATCCCCGTGATGAACCCACCATCTCCACGGGAAGTCAGACATGTGTCCGTTTTCGCAGATGGTGATGAAACGCGCCGGGTACGCCTTCCTTCCGCAGTCCGGGCAGGTCACTCCGTATTTGAGATACTTCTCCAGGTTGAATGATTCACTTGCGTCGAAAAGCCGTCCGCATTTGAGGTTTGAGCATACATGCCAGCGTGGGAAAGATTGCACCGGTATGTCATGTGCAAAGGATGTTCTCGGCATGTAGAAGGCATCCACGTTCAGGTAGGAAGCAAGTCTGCCGTCTATGATCCTCATCCCTTTGTCTTTCCAGTAAGGAATGTCGAGAATGGTGACGGAATCCTTGACCGCATCCACAATGGAGCCGGGCCCGAAGGTCGTGATGATCTGGTTCGGACGAAGCTCGCCAAGTTTATTGTTGTCGTATCCAGCCATATTATTCCTCCGTGTCGTAGTAGTACATGTTTGCAGCGCTTTCAACGTCACGCATCGACCGCAGCGTAGGCTTCTCACTTTCAATATGAGGCTGCTCATACCCGTTCATGAGCCTGCTGTATTTCTCAGTGCCCACGACGTAGTAGCGGAGAGGTCTGCCCTGGGCTGACGTCGCCTGGAGTTTCCACCAGTCAATGAACTGGTCAATTTCGTCGTCGGCGTCTTTTCTTGCCGATGGTTTGACGATCTTTATCCGGTCAAGGATCATTACCTTCACAGCATTGATCTGCTCAGGCGTCAGGGAACCTATCGCCGCCGCATCCTCATTGTTTGCCATTTCCGGATACAACAGTCTTATCGCAGAGATCACGAGGGCATGCAGCACGCGGTCGCGCGCTCTTGCGGAGAACGGCGTGGCTGTCGTTCCCTCCACAAAGCGATAGAGCTGGGAATGGTATCCCGTGAAGTTCTCGTAATGCGAGAGATCTCGCGGCCGATATGCGTTGTACAGCGTCACCACCAGACCGGGATGCGCACGTCCTATACGGCTCGTCGCCTGAATGTACTCGGAGTTCTGCTTCGGCTGGCCGTCAACCACCATGAGCCCGAGCCGGTCCACATCCATGCCGACAGCAATCATGTTAGTGGCGACAGCTGTATCCAGACAGTCTCGGGACGTGTATGGTACCTCGAGCTGACTGAGCTTCTCCGGTATCTGCCAGGATGGCATTCTTGAGGTGATCTCCACGTTATTGCCTGCATTAAGATAACGCTGTTTTGGATTCTCGTACTTCTTCCTGATCACATACATGCGCTTCGGAATATCGTCCTGGAGAAGCCTGACCGCGCCGCCAAGTTCACGGATACTGTTGAAGTATCCGATCAGGCTGTAATACGGATCTATGACGTCCTTCCACTCCTCCTGCTGAGACAGGTTATAGACGTCCTGCAGGATGATGGCGTAGGTTCTCAGGAGCGTGGTCTTCAGAGACTGACCAGGAGCGCAGATGCCGACATACTTTCTGAACGGTTCCTTTTCAACCGGAATCTCCCGTATGAAGAAGCTGTCACCGATTTCAAATCCGTTCGGCGGAAACTGTGTCGTATTCTTTCTGGCATACAGGCTCTTTGCCTGGTTGTCTGCGTTCTTGATCGTCGCAGTGGAGACCACATACTTCGGCTTGATGCCGTCGTGCGTACACATGTCCTCGATGATGGTTTCATACGCACCGTAGACGGTTCCGAGCGGCCCCGTGATCAGGTGCAGCTCATCCTGAATGATCAGCTCCGGTGGGAGGAACTTTTTCACCGGAGTAATAGTCGCTGCCTCCAAAGCAGCCGTCTTTCTGTGCTTCGGATGTTTCGCTCCGATTGCAATATAGCCGTCCCGGCTGCATTTACGGTCAACCCGGCCGAACAGGGTGTTCGTGTTCACATCCCACGGAAGCCTTGCGAACTTATCGACCGTTGACAGAATGATAGTCGGGCACTTCGCGTAGATTTCCTCGTCTACAAGGTAGACCGGAATGGAAACACGTTCTCCCGGATTCTTGTATTTGTAGAACATGCAGTGTTCGTCCGAGCAGTGAATCTCCACTGATTTTTTATCCGTATCGATATCAAACTCATCTTTTGTGAGTGGTTTCCCGCAGAACGGACAGGTGAGGAGCTGCCTGTAAATCAGATTCCTCTGATTCCGTGCCTCGTAAGGCTTGTCCGGCTTCTCTACAAGGTCATCAAATCTGTTCGGAGTCACACCTCCGCCGACCCAGAACCCGATGCTGATGGGCTCCGTGCCGTACTTCGGATAATTCTTCTGTCTTACAAGCTCGGCGGCTACTACCATTTTCGTGATGCGATCCCGCTGTTGTGTTGTCAGCAGGCGGAGCGTGTAGCGGAGGATAATGGTCACGCCTCCGTCGCGATTGTATTCATCAGATTCAGAGGCACGGAGTCGCCTGTTGGCGATTGTGAATGCCATGAGTCCGAGGTAGGCTTCCGTCTTTCCGCCGCCGGTCGGGAAGTAGAGCAGGTCGACGATTTCCCGTTCCGGGTCTTCCGGATGCACGATTCCCTTCAAATTCATCAGGATGAACGCAATCTGGAACGGTCTCCAGGCGAACTCATTCTTCGGGTTCCTCGGATCAACAAAGTCCTTGAAGTTGCATTCGATTCCCTGCCCATGCTTCTTTGCGTAATTCTTGATGCTGTTCTGCATGTAGATTACGCTGTTCATGAAGCTGAACGCCTCGAAGGAGATGTCATCCGTCTCGATGATGCTGATGCCTTCGCGGATTCTGCGAAGGGCATCCCTGCAGTGACCGATGACGGTGTTTCCGACCTTCTCTGCGAACTTCGGATCGCTCATTCTGGAACTGCCGGCCAGAGTGTCATTAATCCACTTCTCGTACGAGTCAGCGAGAGTGTTCAGCTTCTGTATGGTTTCCGCTTTCTTACCCTTCGCTGCCATCTGCCAGGTTGAGAAATATGTGGGCGAGAAGCCTTTGAGTGCGGCACTGACGCCGGGATATTCGTATTCCGGGATGAAAGTGGCTTCCACATAATCCGTGCGTCCGTTTTCAGTCTTTCCCCATACGGCAGCGCAGCCTCTGCCGCGTCCCATGATCGGGCGCTGCTCGAAATACAACTCGTCAGCGGAGAGAACGTTCCTGCAGATGTGCTCGGCGATGAATACGGCGGAATCGTCCTCTGCGTGTGCTTTGAGTCCGACCTGGAACATGAGTCCCTCGACGTCACTGGACGGATTGCTGCGCTTGTTCACGACATAGGCGGTGACGAGGGAGTATCCGTTCTTTAACGGAATCCTTGACACATGGACATGAACGTTCGAATCCTTTACGAGCGGGTAGTCCTTTGTGCGTCCGAAGTCGCTGAATTTCACATGGACGGTTTCGCTCTCGGGGATTCTCCTGTAGATTGGGCGACTGCGTTCCTTTTCTTCCTTGTCGATGTACTTTTCAGATGACTTCTCATAGTCGCCCCATGTCACATCCAGGCAGATGCCGTCGAGACTGTTTTCCACGTAGAAGCTGATGCCGATGGATGACGGCAGCTGGAATTTAGTGGTGGATATCGGCTCGTTGTCGTCATCTTCGCCGGCTGTGAAGTCCTCGTTCTTTTCGTAGTCGATGTCAGCTTCGATTTCCTGCTCGTTCTCATCCGTCGCGTTCTCGTCGCGCTGTGGTTCGAGCATGCCGACAAGGTAGGCGTAACGCGGATTCTCGCTCAGCACTTCCTCGGTTTCGAGGGGACCGATCAGGTCGGTTCTGATTGCATCTATGATTTTCTGCCGCACCTCGGCATACTTGGATTTGTCAGCCATTAGTCCTCCTCCTTTATCGGATGCGCTGTTCCGAGCGTGTACTTGCAGGTGTTTCCGGGATGAATGTTGTCATCGGAAATCAGACGGTACTCCCAGGACTTGTGGTCGGGATCGGCCGTTGTGGCGAAGGTACACCAGCGAATGCCCTCGCGTGCCTTGGAGACGACTTCCTCATTGTTCACTTCGTTGAGTGCCTTGACCTCGACCATGTATTTGCCGGTCGTTGTCTCCACGAGGAAGTCAGGGTTATACTGCTGTCCGGCCTTCCAGAACAGGCCGAGCTGGTTGAGCGGCGGCTTGATCCAGCGGATCACGTCCGGGTCCTCCTCGAGGATGATGGAGAATTGCCGCTCCGTGTCACTGTCGAAGGCGTTCGCCGGATAGTACGACTTTTTGTATCCCGTGAAGAGATACTTCTTGATGTTGCTCTTGTCCGTGAACGGCTTGTCGTAGCGCACCTGACCGTCTTTCTTCACGTTCTTCACGAATTTGCGGAATACGATGAGGTCCTTCTGGACGATGTGGACGTCCTGCGTCTTTCTGTCCATGTGTGCGTAGATCTGTTTTTTTATATCATTCACGATAAGTCCGGCGTAGCGGCGGACGATTTTCTTCTTTTCCTCCTCGTCGCCGGGTATCTGGGCAAGATACTGTTCCACGACGTCGATGATGAAGTCGGCGTCATCGTAGGAAAGCTCGCTGATGGAGTCGAGCAGCATGCACGCCAGCGTATTCCGCGCATCCTCGACCTCGAGAGCCTGCGCGTCCACGACAGTGAGAAGGTGCTGGTTGATCGCGTCGAACCGCTCGATTTTCGCCGTGGCGATTTCAAAGTCCTGTATGGTACACTTCACTTCGAACCGGTTGAACTTCACCTCGGAGGTGGTCTGCACGAGGATCTTCGGCACGGAGATGGCTTTCGCCGAATACTCGGTGACTGTCTTCGTGAACTCTTCCTGCGTCATCGGACGTCTGCTGCCTGCCTTGTTTCCTGGGGCGGGTGCTGTGGCTGAATCCGGAGCTGTTGAGGCAGCCTGGGTTTCCCCGGTCTGCATGACTTCCGGCGCTACGTCAAAAAGACTCAGCTGATTCGGATCATCGGACTTCCTGTTCTTCTGCTGTGAAGCCATGAAGTTCTTCACATATGCCTGATAGATTTCAAGCTGCGTCTGTGGATTGCGCACCTGGTCGAAGGACTTGATTCCGGCTGCCGTGATTGCCTCGTCGACGAACGAGAGCTGTCCCTCCTCGAAGGTACTCGATACGTCCACGGACTCCGAGTCCTCGACACCGGACTTGTCCAGGTCACGGTAGCGGAAGATGTCGCTGTTCCTGATCTCATCAACAAGCTCCCGGTAATGGTCGTGCGCCACGATATCAAGCGTGTCCAGATCCTCGTTGCCGGTCTGTTCGCCGAACGGGAGACGCAGTCCGCGTCCGATGGTCTGCATGGCGAGAATGTCGCTCTTAGCGGCGTTGAGCGGGATGATGGTGAACAGGTTGTTCACGTCCCATCCTTCCTTCAGCTTGTAGACATGAAGAACGATTTCTATCGGGTTCGCCGCGCTCTCGATGGAGAGAAGCAGGCGGACGTTCTCCTCGGATTCCTCGCCGGTCTGCTTCGAATGGATCTCGATGACCTTGCCCTTGTATTTTCCGTTCATGAAGTCGTCGCTGTCTATCAGGGCGCGGATTTTCTTCGCGTGTTCCGTGTCCTTGCAGGCTATAAGTACGATTGGTTTCACATAGTCGAGCTCATTGTTGGCGCAGTATTCCCGCAGGACGGTCTTCCGATGCTCGTGCAGGGTGAGTCCGTCACGGATCTTCATCTCCTCGATGTCGTCCTGGCTGTATCCGGCGATGTTAGAGCGTCCCATGACGACGGGAATCTTCAGATACCCCTCGGCTGCTCCGCGCGCCACGTCATACGAATAGATGACGTTTGACGGAGACTTCGGAGTGGCCGTGAATTCCAGTCCGAGAATCGGCCGCAGATAGTTGATGGCCTTCATGGACGCGGGAGCATAGTAGTGATGCGCCTCGTCCATGCAGATGACAAGGTCGTCAAACTGCGCCAGCACGTCCGCGAAGGATGCGCCGAGCGTCTCCTTGAACTTGTGGAAGTTGAACTGCGTGTCGGTCTTACTGTTAAATATCTTCCCGATGTTGAATATGAAAAGCTGAATCTCCGACGTGTGGTCGACAAACAGGGAGCCCTGCTCGTACTTGACCGGGTACTGGTCGTAGTTCTCGCCGTCCCAGACTCGCGGTCTGCCCATCTCGGCCTCGAGTCCCTTGAAGATGTACTTCGGATGCGCGGGATTGGACTCCTTGCGCAGTTTGTCGTAGATGGTGTTTCCGGGTGCAAGGATGAAGAAGTGCTTGTATCCCTTCGTCTTGTACAGATAGTAGATGCAGGCTCCCATCAGGCGCGTCTTGCCGATGCCGGTGGCCATGGCGTAGCAGAAGGACGGGAAGTCGAACTTCGTCCTGACCTTCCGGTTGTTCTCGCTGTATTCGGACGCGGCGGCCTCCACGGTTTCCTTGTCGTCGCGTTTGTAGTCGCAGTGGGTGCTGATGGCGTCGAGATAAGAGAGAGCTTCCTCCTGCGGCGTTCTCAGGCTCATGGCGTATTTGATTTTCGATACCGTTCCTGACATTTACCGCACCTCGCTTTCAAAATTGCACTTGTCCAGGAGATCCTTCGGAATCTTCTTCACTTCGATGTTGTCCGGCAGCATCATGTCTGACTGGATCTTCGTAGCGTAGATCAGGAGAGACTGCCCCTCGTCCAGGTGCTGCGACAGAGAGCGGATGTACTCCGCGTTGACGAACTCCGTGGTCACATGGATGAACCGCTTCTCCGAGGAATGTCCGTGGAAGACGTCCTGCGGCCTGTACTTGAATCCCTCGATCTTGCAGATTGCCTCGCACAGCATCTCGAACGTGTATGTCGGGTTGATCTGGTAGACCGGCAGCTTATCGTTCTTCACAAGCAGGCTCGGCGCAAGTTCGTAAAAGTGGTAACCGCCGCCGCCCTGCCATCCCACTTTTTGTGAAATGCCCGTTTCATCTCCATTTATTACATTGTCCATGCGTGTCTTGCAAAGTGTGTAGGCATGATCACCCATCTCAATTCCTATCCATCTGCGTTGCATTTTATGCGCTGTCGCTGTCGTGGAGCCGCTTCCCAAAAATGAATCAAGCACCCAATCGGTTTTATTCGAGAAATATCGTATTATCATCTCAATTAAAGCCTCTGGTTTTTTCCCACTTCGGAATTCAACACCTCCTTCATGTCGGCAATTACCGAAACTACCCGCAAGGTCATAAAAGCTGCCTATAGGCTTTTTCCTTTCTATTTTTTCGGATTCTAATTTGTCAATTGGCACGCCCTGATAATACTTACCCTTTGTAGCTCCTTGTCTTTTTGGGCCGGTGAAATACCTGTAATCATATCTGTCGTCACCTATCCCATAAACTTTATAAAGAACTCCGTAGCCATCCTCTTCATATCGACCATTAAGATAATCTCTGAAAAACCTTCCAGATGAATTACCATCTAAAATTGTCCCTGTAGCCCATATTTCCTTTAGTCCATATTCATCACCTTCAGATTTTTTTATCACTTTGTATTCTTCCTTACTGAAGACTGTAACTCTTTTCCCGCCTAAAGTTATTTCTCTTCCAGACCCTTTTTCCTCTATCGCATATATGAATTTGTCATATCCAACTTCATCATAATCGAAATTAGGTGTTGCTTCAGGAGTCCTTCTGTAAACGAGAACCTGTTCTATTTCCTTATGAAAATCCATGTCCGATTTCAGTGTTTTATCTGGATAACGAACACGAATATACATTGTCGTAAGATAATTTGATCTTCCAAAAATTTCATCCAGAACCACTTTCAAATAATGGCTTTCGGAATCATCAATATGACAACAGAGAAAACCGTCATCCGATAAAAGGCTGTGTAATAGCAGAAGACGTTTTCTCATTAAAGAAAGCCATATGCTGTGCTCCACATCATCATCGTAATACTCGAATGCACTTCCCGTGTTGTACGGCGGATCGATGTATATGCATTTGATTTTCCCGGCGAAGTCCTGTTGCAGCGCCTGGAGCGCGATCAGGTTGTCGCCGTGGATGAGCATATTCTCGCTGTCCGGGTCGCCGTAGGATTTCTCCGGATCTTCCCGGAGGATGCGCGGCTCGACCGGCTTCTCCTCATCGTATTTGCCGACCCAGGTCAGCTCGAGTTTTCCTT
>CALLZZ010000298.1 GCA_937858235.1 uncultured Clostridia bacterium | reverse complement strand
CCCGACGGGACAGAGCGTCACCAGTGAGATAGCCTAAATTATGGCGGGTGAAAAAGCGCATCCAACGGATCAAATTTAAATCCTTGGTGGCTGATTTCGACTACGGCGGCGTTCGCGTCCTTGCCATGAAGCCTACCACCTATATGAACCTCTCCGGCACCGCGGTTCGTGAGGCTGCCACCTTCCATAAAATCCCTCCGGAGCACATCCTGGTGGTTTGCGATGACATCTCTCTGCCAGTGGGCAAGCTCCGCCTCCGCCGCCACGGCAGTGCCGGCGGGCACAACGGGTTACGCTCCATCATCGCCCAGCTCCACAGCGATCAGTTCCCCCGTCTTAAAATCGGCGTAGGACAAAAGCCCCATCCCGACTACCAGCTGGCTGCCTGGGTTCTGGGCCATTTCTCTCCACAGGACGCCAAGCTCATAGACGAAACGGCAGACCGTGCCTGTGACGCCATTGACTGTCTCCTATCCAAGGGCATGGATCAGGCCATGGCGAAATTTAATTGATGCGACAAAATCTGCCCTCCTTCACGGCAAATGCTTCCTACAATAGAACTACTCCCTTTACACCCCGGTGACGGTTGTCCCCGGGGGCGTTGTCGTGTTTTTCACCCAGTTTTCTACGGTTGAGGATTAAATCATGAAAGTTTTAACGGAAATCGTCATCAAACAACCGGAATTTACTGAACTTATGGCGCAAGTGGAAGCAGGTCACTGCCCGGTCGCCGTATCCGGGCTATCCGGTATCCACAGAGCCCACATCGCTGTCGCCATGCGCCAGGTCACCGGATGCAGTGTGGTACTGATCTGCGCCGATGAAGCAGATGGCCGGCGGCTCCAGGCAGACCTGGCCGCCTTCACCGGAGAGGAGGTGCGACTGCTGGCCGGACGGGAGTTCGTTTTTTACGACGCTACCGCCTCCCGGCAGTGGGAGCATCGTCGGTTGGATCTGCTGCACGCCATGCGTCACGGGCGGGCTCCGCTGGTAGTCGCTACCGTGGAGGCCCTGCTCCAGCGCACCATGCCTCCGGACATCTTGGATCGTACCGCTATCACCCTGAAGCTGGAGGGGCAGTACGATTTGGCTGCCCTTGCCGATCAGCTCACCGCAGCCGGTTACACGCGATACAGTCAGGTTGAGGGTCCCGGTCAGTTTTCCCTCCGAGGGGGAATCCTAGATCTCTACTCTCCCGCATCAGAGGCTCCTGTCCGTGCGGAGTTCTGGGGGGACGAAATCGACTCCATGGGACTCTTCGATCCGGTCTCCCAGCGGCGGACAGATAATATTACAGAAGCCACCTTTCTCCCTGCGGCGGAGACCCTACCCCAGCTGGCACCCGGCGGCATTCTGGGCCTATGTGGCGCCATTGAGGAGGAAAAGCTCAAGCTAGAGCGGTCACTCAAGAAGGCTTCCGCGCCGAAGGAACTCCAAACCCTCTGGAACACCATGGAGGCAGACAGCCGGAAGCTGGCTGACTTGCAGGGGTTCTCTGCGTCGGATCGGTACATGGATCTGATCTATCCTACCTTCGCCTGCGGTGCAGACTACCTGCCTCAGGACGCTTTCGTGTTCTGGTCGGAGTCGGGACGGTGTATCGAATCCGCCAAACACTTTCTCTGGCGCATCACCGAGGACATCTCCACTCTTTCCAGTGCCGGCGCCCTTCGGGGCAACGGCCCTAACTATTGTGCCGACCCAGCAGCACTGGCTCAACAGCTGGCAGAACGCTATCCCAACCTCTATCTGGATACCTTCCTGACCTCCACCTACCCAACCAGTCCTAAGGGCACGGTTACGTTCTCCTGCCGACAGCTCTCCGGCTTTGGTTCCAGTCTGGAAACGGTGGTCTCCGACCTGAAACACTACCAAAACACCGGGATCGCCTCCATCGTCCTCTGCCAGACCCAGGGACGTGCCAAAGCGCTTTCGGATCTGCTCCGAGATCAGGGCGTGGTCACCGGACTGGACCTGGACTTGAACACGCTTCCCGCCCCCGGCACCTCAGTCTTAGCTGTAGGCGGCCTGTCCAGTGGGATGGAATACCAGGGCTACGCTGTGATCACCGAAGGTGTTGCTATTGTTGCCGGAAAAAAGAAAGCCGCCAAGCGCAAGTCTGTCACGAACCGGCAGAAAATTCAGAGCTACAACGATCTGTCTCCGGGCGATTTGGTCGTTCATGAAAAGTATGGCATCGCCCGATTTGTAGCCCTGTCCAAGATGAAAGTGGACGGGGTGGAAAAGGATTACATTCAGCTGGCCTACGCCGGCGCTGATACCTTATATGTCCCCGCCACCCAGCTGGATCTGGTGAGCAAGTACATCGGCGGCGGTGAGGGTGCAGACGGCGTCCAGAAGGCCAAGCTGTCCAAGCTGGGGGGCACCGACTGGACTCGTGCTAAGAGCAGGGCCAAGAAGGCCACCCAGGAGATGGCTCGGGAGCTGATTCAGCTCTACGCCCAGCGGCAGCACCAGCCTGGCTACGCCTTCCATTCAGACGACCCGCAGCAGCAGGAGTTCGAGGATCAGTTCGAGTTCCAGGAGACTGATGGCCAGCTCCGCTGTGCCGCCGAGATCAAGGCGGACATGGAGCGGCCGGTGTCCATGGATCGGCTGCTGTGTGGGGACGTGGGCTACGGCAAGACCGAGATCGCCCTGCGGGCGGTGATGAAGTGCGTGATGGAGGGAAAGCAGGCAGCCATCCTGGTGCCCACCACCGTCCTGGCACAACAGCACTTCCAGACCGCCACCCGTCGGTTCCGGAGCTTTCCGGTGCGCATCTGCGTGCTGACCCGGTATCAGAACAGCAAAAACTCTAAGGCCATCCTCCGGGACACCGCCGAGGGAACGGTGGACGTGCTCATCGGCACCCACCGGCTACTCCAAAAGGGCATCCAGTTCAAGGACCTGGGTCTTCTGGTCATCGACGAGGAACAGCGGTTCGGGGTCACCCACAAGGAGCGGCTCAAGGAGATGGCCAAGCAGGTGGATGTGCTCACCCTGTCCGCTACCCCCATCCCCCGGACGCTGAACATGGCTCTATCCGGCCTCCGGGATATGTCCACCATCGACGAGCCTCCTCAGGACCGACAGCCGGTGCAGACCTACGTGCTGGAGCACGATTGGGGGGTGCTCATCGACGCCATCCGCCGGGAGATCGGCCGGGGCGGTCAGGTATACTATCTCCATAACCGCGTGGAATCCACCGACCGAACCGCTGGAAAAATTCGAGCGTTGCTGGATGACGACACCGTTTCCATTGAGGTTGCACACGGAAAAATGTCTCAGAATCAGATTTCTGGCGTCATGACCCGGATGGTAGAAGGTGAGATTCAGATATTGGTCTGTACTACCATCATCGAAACCGGTATCGACATCCCCAATGTAAACACCCTGATCATTGAGGATGCAGATCGTATGGGGTTGGCACAGCTCCACCAGATTCGGGGGCGCGTGGGACGTTCTTCCCGCCGTGCCTTCGCCTACCTGACCTACCGCCACGGCAAGGTGCTCAGCGAAGTAGCTGCCAGGCGGTTGTCCGCCGTCCGGGAATTCGCCGCCTTCGGCGCTGGCTTTAAAATTGCCATGCGAGATTTGGAAATCCGCGGTGCCGGCAATCTCCTGGGTCGGGAGCAATCGGGCAACTTGATGAGCGTGGGCTACGACATGTACTTAAAGCTCCTGGAAGAGGCTGTGCTAGAGGAAAAGGGAGAAACTCCGGTGCGTGCGGAAGAGGTGACTGCTGACCTGATCATCTCTGCCAACATCCCTTCCTTCTACGTTCCCTCTGCCGAGCAGCGGATGGATCTATACCGCCGCATCGCCCACATCCGCAACGAATCCGACGCAGACGATGTGGTCGACGAACTGATCGACCGGTACGGAGACCCACCACGCCCGGTCAACAATCTGATCTCCGTGGCTCTTCTGCGCGCCGCCGCCTCAGGGCTGGGGATTCAGGACATCGCCCAGAAAGGCGACACCATTCGATTTACTTTAAAAGACTTTGACGTAAAACAGATCGCCCGGGTTAGCAATCTGCCTCCCTTTAAAAGCCGAATTCTCTTTGCTCCGGATAAAAATGACATCCCTCTCCTTACCCTAAAGCTGAAACAGAAGGAGGACCCCCTGGCCTGTTCCCGCCGTCTTCTGGACGCCTACGGCCAGGCAGCTTCCCAGCCGAAACCGGTGGAATCTGGAGGATAACGTTGCATTCTCTCCCGATTGCTGATAGGATAGACATATCTATGAAACCAAGGAAGGACTTGATCTCTTATGTTTAAACGGCTCCTTGCCTGTGGCCTCTCCGCCGCTTTGGCTTTCTCACTGCTGACTAGCTGCACCGCGCCTGCCGCCGATTCCAGTGCGGCCTCCACCTATGACGCTACCATCCCTGCCGCCGCTAAAGAGGATGTAGACAGCTACCTGACCGGTGGCGCAATCTCCTGCGACGACACCGTGATGACTGTAAACGGCGTGGACATCTCTGCCGCCGCATACTTCTACTGGATGTCCTACTACGCCACCTATCTGGAATACTACTACCAGAATCAGAACGCCTCGGGAGAGGAATTCAGCCTCTCTAAACAGTACGACGAAAACACCAACTACGGGGATTATGTAAAGGAGCAAACTGAGAATACGCTAAGTGCCTCGGTGATCGCCACCCAGAAGGCCAAGGAACTGAAACTGGAACTGGGCGATGAGGCACAGGCCTCCCTGGACACTCTGTCCGAAAACACTAGCCCCAACACCCTTCTCTATTACGCCACTGACCTGGACGGCATGCTGTTTAACTACACCAATTACACCTATTCCGATGCCCTCCAGGATAATCTATTTGAGAAGGGCGGCAAATACTACGCTAACAAGAAAACCCTTGATGACTACTTTAACGACAACGTGTTCGGTGCCAAGCACATCCTGATTATGACCACCAATATGACGGACGAGCAAAAAGCTGAGGCGAAAAAGACCATTCAGGGCTATCTAAATAAAATCCTGAAAAGCGATGACCCCAAGTCCACCTTCGACCAGTATATGAATGAGCATTCCGAGGATGGGGGCCTGCAAGACTATCCGGATGGTTACACCTACATGGCTGGTGACATGGTTGCCGAGTTCGAAGACGCCGTGTCCTCCCTAAAGGTAGGGGAAATTGACCCCAAAATCGTGGAAACTTCCTATGGTTATCACATCATTATGCGGATCGAACCGGATCGGGATCAGATTGAAGATGATACGCTGAGGGAAACTTACCAGAAGGACGTTTACACCAGCCTGACGGAAGACTGGATCAAGGATAAGGAAGTCACTACCACAGATGCCCTAAACAAACTCGACCTCACCAAGTTTTACAAAAAGCTCAGCGCCCTCCAGAACATTATTGACACGATTACCCAAGCAGAAGACAATTCCAGCTCCTCTGATGCCGCCGCATCACAGCAATCTGCACAATAATCATTCAGGGTATCAATTTCCACAAGACAAACCGCTTCCTTTGTGCTATCCTTGCACGAAGGAGGCGATTTTTTATGGAAAATTGTTGTTCCACCTGGCAGGTGGAATTTTCGTATCAGGTGGGAGACCTGCTTTATGCTCCGGAGGTGCAGGCACTGCACAACTTCCCCCACCATCATCGGGCCAGCCGATATGATCATGCTCTTCTGGTGGCTCAGTTGTCCTTCCGCGTCGCCCGCACCTTTGGCCTGGACTGCCGAGCCACCGCCCGCTGCAGTCTGCTCCACGATCTGTATTCCGGCTGCAAGGACAGCTCCAGCCCCTTTTTCTTCCTGCGTCATGCATGGACGCATCCCAAGCGTGCACTGAAAAATGCCCAGACACTGACCTACCTGACAGGAAAGGAACAGAACATCATCGCCAGCCATATGTGGCCCATGTGCAAGGCCCTTCCCAAAAGCAGGGAGGCCTGGTTGGTAAACGTAGTGGACAGTTTCGTAGCAGTGATCGACGTTCTGGGATGGAATCATATGATTCTGCGCTCTAAGCCCTGAGTGAACTTAGGCAATGGGCAGAGATATATTGTCACATGTGCAAGAAACACTGCATGCAATCTGTGACAATTCACAATACCCTACATTGACATCTCTCATGCTTACAGGCCTCATTTCCCATACTTTTTATGGGAAATGAGGCTAAATCAATACTGTGGAAAAACCTTTCGTTAACTGTTTCACAAGGTTCTCTTGGCATCCTCTTGAAAACAGCTATACTAAATGCATAGCACTTTGGCAGAGCTTCGTCAACTTTTTATTTGAGTAAAGCTGTTAAACTTTTAACGACTTAATCTAATGTTGTTACCTGTTGTAGAACTGCCATTGGTTCCTTTGTTGGCACCCTTAAAAATACGCCTGCTACTGATATGGGCGCAATCTTCATGAAGGAAGTCCTAAATCGTGCTGGCGTAAAGCCCGAACAGGTTGACGAAGTCATGTTTGGCAGCATTCTCACCGCTGGTCAGGGTCAGAACGTCGCTCGCCAGGCTAACGTTAAAGTGCGTTTCCGATGGAAACGCACTCTTATCATACTTGTTCGATTTTACGTTATCGGAGATCCTCCCGCAGCATGTACTTCTTCATAGGCACAAACAGAATAGCGAACACCAACAGACAGGCCACCATATCAACCAGCATATAGCTACCGTTGTACAGGGCAGAATAGAACCAGGGGTTGGTCATGGTCAGTCCAAAGAATTCGTCGGGCATATACTCTGCCCATATCGTAGCACCTACCACCCAATGAATCAAAAACCGAGCCAGAGATCCAATTACGGTGCCAATAAAAACGCCGTACTTTTTCCCCACGCACAGTCCAGCCAGACCCAGCACACCAAAGGCCAGGATGTAGTCTCCGATGAGCGATTGCCAGCCCCAGGCATAGGCGCCGTCCATCAGCAGCTGGAGTACACCAAAAACGAAGGAACAAAGCAACCCGTCCTTCAATCCCCAGCGGACGGCGAAGAAAAAGATGGGAAGCATGGAGAGGGTAATGGAACCGCCTTGGGGCAATTCATAGAGTTTCAGATATCCAAGTATCTGGGCCAGAGCCACCATAATGGCTCCCTCGCAGAGGGCCCGCAGTGAATGTCGGATCTGGTTGGTGTTAGCTGCCATAGAAAAGTACCTCCTTGTATTTGGGCGGGCAGCGGCAGAAGGACGCAAAAAACGCCGTCCTCTCAGAGCGGCGTTGTTTTGGGATATGAGATGGAACCATTTCCTGTTTCACCATGAATCCACTTCCTACGCCGGTATAACCCGGATCAGGTTCTAGGGTGCCCAGAGCTGCAATTTGCTCTAATCTCAGCCGTAGATGCCTACGGCGCCCCTGTGATTCTGTTCAGTCTTTCGACTATTTTTCTATGCTACCGTCTTTCTGTGCCCTTGTCAAGGATTTTTCGTTGGTTTTGAATGATTCCCACAAAAAGGCCTCCCTGGGCCAAGGCTCAGGGAGGCTGTGTTCTCATTTGCAATCAGGTATATTTCTTGATACCATCTGCGGCAAGGTGTGCCTTTGCGGACAGGGTAATGGTAAATTTAATCCGGTTTCTTTCACTGAACATTTCCAGCCAGTCCAAAAAGCGCTCCACCTGCTCATCTTGGTCACAGTGGACGACCTTTGTCAGGTTGTCGATAAAGATATGGGTAATATCGTAGTTGCCTGCGTAGATGCCGGACAGGAAGCCCTGGAATACCTCATAAGTGGGCAGTGTGTACTCGTTGGTGGCGATCAGACGAATGTTGTAATCAATGTCGTAAGTCAGTTCGCTTTTCGGCTCAATGCAAATTACGTTCCCGTGTTCCGTCTGGACGGCTGCATTGGCCAGATCAATCAGCTGCTTAGTCTTCCCGGAACCTGTGTCATCTATGATGACTCTTACCATGATTCGTCACTCCTTTTCCGCTTCCCCTGTTGCGTGGGGTTTTCTTAAAGTTATGTTTATACTCTACCATATCGTATCGAAATTATCAATATTGTATTCCATGAATTTTCCGTAAACCCCGGATCATTTAACGCTCCCTCAGCCGTTTTTTCAACTCTGCACCCAGAGCCTCGTAGCCGGGTTTCCCCAACAATCCGAACATGTTCTTTTTGTACGCCTCTACACCGGGCTGGTTAAAAGGATTCACCCCCAGCAGATAGCCAGACAAACCGCAGGCCAGTTCAAAGAAGTAGATCAGCTGTCCCACACAGTATGGCTCCACCGCTTCGGCTTGGATCACCAAATTAGGGACGCCGCCGTCCACATGCGCCAGTCTGGTACCCAGCATTCCTTGATCGCAGACAAATTTCAGATCCTTTCCCGCCAAAAAATTCAGTCCGTCCAAATTCTCTCCGTCGGCTTCCATGACCAATCTGCCCCGAGGATGGCGGAAATCAACCACGGTTTCAAAGAGCATCCGTTCCCCCTCCTGGATATACTGCCCCATAGAATGGAGGTCGGCAGTCAGCTCCACACTAGCCGGGAAAATTCCCTTGCCGTTCTTTCCTTCGCTTTCGCCGTACAACTGCTTCCACCATTCCGCCATAAAGCGAAAATTCGGCTCATAGCAGCCTAAAACCTCGATTTTTTTACCTGATTCATAGAGGACGTTTCGTACCCCCGCGTACTGCCATACCGGATTGCTGAGGTTGGCCTGTCCAAAGTCTGCCATGCCATCGGCAGCACCCTGCATCAGCGCCTCAATGTCAATGCCGGAAACTGCGATGGGTAGCAGTCCCACAGCAGTCAGCACCGAGTATCGTCCTCCTACATCATCGGGTACCACAAACGTCTCGTATCCCTCTGCATCCGCCAAGGTTTTCAGCGCACCCTTTGCCCGATCCGTAGTGGCATAAATCCGCCGTGCCGCCTCTGTCCTCCCGTACTTCCGCTCCAGAGCCGCCCGGAAAATGCGGAAGGCAATCGCTGGTTCCGTCGTTGTTCCCGACTTGGAAATCACGTTGACAGAGAAATCCCGGTCTCCGATCAGCTCCAAGGTTTCCAACACCGCATCGGTGGAGAGGGTGTTGCCGGTAAAGTACAGATCCGGCGTATTTTTCTGTTTCAGGTTATAGTTTGCGCTCTGAATCAGTTCCACTACCGCTCGGGCACCCAGATAACTGCCGCCGATACCGATGACCACCAGCACTTGGGAATCGGACTGAATCTTCCGAGCCGCCTTCTGAATCCGTGCAAACTCTGCCCGGTCGTACTGTTCCGGCAGCCGCACCCAGCCCAGGAAACCATTTCCCGCACCGGTTCCCTTTTGCAGGGTCTCCCAGGCCACCTTTAACCGAGGATCCATTGCCGCTACCTGTTCCCACTGTATGGCACCGTAAACTGCCGTATCATCCACTTTGATCATGCTGCGTTCCTCCTTTGGGCGAGGCATTATTCTTCTATGAAAATTTTACCATTGTGTCCCGCAAAAGACAAGTCCCCAAAAAACCGAAGATTTTTGGGGACTTTATCATACCATCTGTTTTCCTGTCTCAGCAGCGCGAAATCACTCCGCTACCGACCGGTAGCCATTCGCTCCCACATGTTGCTAAACATACCGGAGAAGGTCAGTCGGGGGATCTCTTTCTGGGTAACCAACGGAATTCGTTTTACCTCTTTCTCCCCTACGGAGACGATTATTTCACCCACATTGGTACCCTTCGCTACTGGTGCCTGGAGGCTGTCTACCATCTTCACTTCCGTGGTCACACTTTTCAGTTGATCCTTCTTCACCAGAAGTTTTCCCACCTGATCCATTCCAACCGCGACCGTTTTCTCCTCACCCACCGTAACCTCCACCGGAGTCAGCTTCTCCTTTGGTGTTACATCTGCCAGGGCATAGGCACCGAACCCATAGTTTAGCAGCGCCTTCGCACTGTCAAAGCGTTCCTTGGACGTGGTACTGCCTAAAACCACCGCAACCAGTTCCATATCATCGCGACAGGCAGAGGCCGAAATGCAGAATCCTGCACCATCTGTGGAGCCGGTTTTCAATCCGGTAGCTCCCTCGTAATAATAAATCATCTTATTGGTATTGGCCAACTGAAACTCCCCGTCTCGAATGGTATCCATCCAGGTGCCTACATACTCCCGGATCATGTCGTGGCGCAGCAGTTCGCAGCTCATCAGCGCAATGTCATAGGCACTTGTCACATGACCCTCCGCTGGCAGCCCGTTACAGTTACAGAAATTTGTGTCCTTCATCCCCAGCTCTTTTGCCCGCTGGTTCATTTTATCCACAAATTCCGGCTCACTTCCGGCTAGATACTCCGCCAGCACCACCGCTGCATCGTTCCCCGAGGCCACCGCAACTGACTTGAGCAAATCGTGCACCGACATCTGCTCCCCTTCCTCCAGGTACACCTGACTGCCACCCATTGAGGCCGCATAAGCAGAACAAGTGACCTGATCATCCAAGGAAATTTGACCTGCATCAATAGCCTCTGCTACCAACAGCATGGTCATTACCTTGGTCACAGAGGCGGGTTCCAACTTCTCATGCTCGGCCTGCTGATACAGCACAGTACCGGTCTCCCGCTCCACCAAAATGACGCTTTTCGCCGAGACCGCTACCTTAGCACCGGAGGCTCCGGCAGTATTCTCCGTGGCGGCAAAGGCGGTTGGTACCACCTGCCAGAGCAGAAACGCGGCCAGTACCGCAGTTAACGTACGTTTCATTTGCCTTCCTCCTATCAAACCGCTCTTTCCATTCAGTTTATGGGAATTGGACGGGACTATACTGCAAATTTCTGGCAAGGTGGTCTTTTTTTCCATCTGGAGCGCTCAGGCGCGAAAAATCATTCGTTTCGACGCATCGAAACGAATCAAAAAAAGAGGCCGCTTGGTGATGTAAGCGACCTCTCAGTACATTTTACGCCGTCTACTCCCGGCTCTTCCTCCAGGGCAGCAAGAGCAGTACCATGAGAATTACCACCAACAAAGCGTAAGCTGGCAGGTACCAGATAGGTCCCGCCACGTCTAACAGCAAGGATAACGGGGAATTGGGAGAACCATTGTTGAGAAAAAGGTAATTGGTTCCGTAGGTATGATTGAAGAACCAGATGGGCGGGGCAATCAGGGCCAGAAACACCATGGGTTTCCAGATGGCGGACAACCTGGGGCGGATCGTATGGGCAGCCAGCTGGAGCACAGGAAATAGAATCAAAAGTCCGTGAACCAGGAAGCTGCTTAGATTCATAAAGTTCCACTGGGGATAGGCTGACCAGTCAGGAAACACCAGAGCCGCTAGGGCACCTGGCAGACAGAGCACATAGATGACTTGTCCCAGCCAATCCCAATTCCGCCAAGAGAAGAGCAAATACAGGAAAGGCGCCAGTTCACACAGGTGCAGTGGCAGACTTTCCACCGTCAGATGCCCCAGCAGCGCCAAAGCCACCTTTTCCGCCACAATCAACAGACAGGTCACCACAGCCAGGAGCCGGGAGAGCTTTCGCTGCTTATAAGCGGGCTCCTGAAGAAATAGCACCGTCAGCAGAATTACCCCCAGTATGTCTCCGCCGATCCAGCACAGATGTGACGTGCCAAAGAGGGAAAATCCTACGTTCCCTGGTAACTCGCTCTCATAGGTAAAAAAATACAACTCTAATTCCTCCTCCCTTTTCGCTCACTTTTAGAATACCCGGAATCCCTGCCTACCTATCACCCGAGGATAAAAAGAAAATGGGACGCTTTACCTCTGTAAAACGCCCCATAAGCAGGTTGTTTCCAAATCTCTGGATTCCTGGCAGGGCCTTTTCTGCTCAGCTTTCCGAAACGAATTCTACACTTGTAGGATAGGCTTCCTTTATGAATAGGGGGTGTAAAAACTGTGAACAAAACGTAAACCTTAGCACTCCGTTGTTTCGAGTGCTAAGGTTTCGAATTGCATTATAAGAAGGGGCGAATATCTCGATTATTGCCCAAGATAAAGATGGATTCCTCTCCCGTGAATTTGTATACAGGGCTCACCATGGGATCAACTTGTTCTCCTTTGCGGATTGCAAGAATGTTAATGTGGTACTTGGTACGAACCTGAAGCTCTACAATATTCTTTCCGATCCAGTTGTTTGGCACCGAGGTCTCGTAAATTGAGTATTGGGGCGTCAGCTCGAAGAAATCAAATACATGATCCACCGAATACTTCACCGCCCCGTGGATGGCCATATCCTTTTCAGGATAGATGACCTCATCGGCGCCGTTACGCAGCAAAAACTTTGCATGTACCTCTCCTGCCGCCCTGGACACCACAAACTTGGCTCCGCAATCTTTCAGTAGCGACGTTACCTCCAGGGAAGCCTGAAAGTTATCCGCTATGGTAACGATGCACACGTCAAAGTTCCGGACTCCCAGGGATCGAATCACATTTTCGTTGGTGGCATCTGCGATCTGCGCGTTGGTGACATAAGGCAGGCACTGATCCACCATCTCCTCCTTGATGTCAATGCCCAGGATCTGATCCTTCATTTCCTTCATCTTGGTCGCCATATGATACCCAAATCGACCCAGGCCAATCAGTAAAATTGATTTTGCCATCACGTTCTCCTTATCCTATTCCGATTGATTCTTCCGGGAGGGTATGCTGCAGCCGTTTGGTGCCTCCCGACACTGCGTAAACCATGGTTAGACCGCCAATTCTACCAAAGTACATCAACATAATCAAGATTATCTTCGACATCACATGCAACTTGCTGGTAACACCCAGGGTTAACCCTACGGTTCCGATAGCAGAAGCACACTCAAACAGGGAATCTACCAAGAGAATGGACTCCATCTGACTGATGCACAGACCGGCCAGCAGGAACATGGTGCCATAGAGCACAGTGACCACCAGCGCACGCATAATCACGGGCTGCGGGATTTTTCTGTTGTAGCAGTGTACCTCATTCGTTCCCTTGAACCCAGAACGAACCGACAAGAACAGTACCGCCAAGGTCGTGGTCTTGATTCCCCCTGCGGTGGAGGACGGCGATCCGCCTACCAGCATCAGGCAGATGGTTAGCAGTGTGGACCCGCCGCTTAATCCCGCCTCATCTATGGTGTTAAAACCGGCGGTGCGTGGGGTAACGGACTGAAACAGAGACGCCAGGAAATGCTGTCCTGTAGAAAGTTCCTCCCAAGTATTGAACTCACAGAAGAAAAACCAGAGGAAGGGCACCAGAATAAGCAGCGCCGTGGTGGTGAGCACCACCTTTGTCTGAAGCGTATAGGATCGAACATGATACTTATTCCGCGCCAGATCTCCCCAGACAAAAAATCCGATGCCGCCTACGATAATCAATCCCATTGTGGTTAGGTTTACCAAGGGGTCACCTACATATCCAGTCAGGGAGGAAAAAGGTGCTGACTCACCCATCAAATCAAAACCGGCGTTGCAGAACGCGGAGACAGAGTGGAAGATGCCGTACCAAATCCCTCGCAGAGGGCCAAAGCGTGGAATAAAGCGAATGGCAAACAGACAGGCTCCGATTCCTTCAATGGCCATGGTCGCCCGCAGGATAAACTTCAGGGAACGGATGATTCCCCCAATCTGGGGTGCGCCGATGGACTCCTGGAGGAAAAAGCGGCTGGTCAGGCCAATCCTACGTCCCGCAATCTGAGACAGGGATACGGCTACGGTAACCACACCCATGCCGCCAATTTGAATCAACATCAGAATGACAATTTGACCAAATAACGTCCACCCCGTAGCGGTATCTAAGACCACCAAACCAGTTACGCAGGTCGCAGAGGTGGCCGTAAAAAAAGAGGTCAGGAACCCCGCCCCTCCTGGATTCACAGACGCCATTGGCAGCATCAACAGCAGCGTTCCCGCTAGAATCAATCCTAAAAACCCCAGCATAACCACCTTTGCCGGGGTCATGCGGAACGGAAATTTTCGTTTCATGCCAGTACCTCTATTCTCGGTTCTGTTCCCCATCTTATACAGGGATTCCATCTGTAAAATGCAGTATCTCGCCCTCGTCAGAGACGCTATTGACAGTATTATAGCATGATTAATTTAAAAAGCAATCGCAATTTCTTCTTCCATTGCTCCCGATCTTTCCTATCACAGCAAAAAACACATCAACGGTTGTGATGTGTTTTTTTTACGCAGGGCGGTGCGCAAGACGTCCCAATGCGTTCCATTAAATACCCACTAAGCCTCAGCGCCATCAGACCTGCTTCGGCAACCCAGTAAACACAAATCAGGGGCGCAAAGGTTCCGTAAATGTCAAAAATGCCGTGAAGACAGCTGCCTATGGTAAGGGTCATGATCCCGCAGTGCCATGCATTCCGGGACAGCAAAGTTGGATAGCCCAAGTTCAGACACAGCCGCAGCAGGGCAAAGGTCAGCTCTGTCACCAACTTGGCGGCAAATTTGTTCATACCCAGTCCGGTTATCATAACACTGAGCAGCACCGCATTTCCACACAGGATGCAGGCTGCCAGTCCAAAATACTGGACACCGACCTTCCAGGCACTTCCCTGATGCCGGAATACAACGCGCTTATTTATGGTAAAGTTGGTCGCTGCGCTGACCACTCTTGCTTCAACGTTCGCCAAAGGAATACTCACCGTGGTTCCAAGTCCGGAGAGCATTACAACCAGCAGACTGTACAATCCGCAGTCCACCAAAAAGCCAATCAAAGAAGACGCAGCAAATTCCAAAATGTTGGCGTAGATTCGTACAGAATCCTCCAGCATACGGAAATGGGCGCTTTTGTTTCCATTCTGATAAATGGTCTCGATGGGTATCTCTCGGATGGGAATCCCCAGCTTAGGGCAGGCCATCAGCATATTCATTTCGTACTCAAACCGTTCTCCCGGAACCTCCAGCAACGTGGACAGCAGTCCCTCGTCACACCCGCGCAGTCCTGTCTGGGTATCACGAATTCGGTTCCCTGTGGAAATCCGGTACACCCCCCGGGTCACAGTGTTGCCAAACCGGCTCCGCAGCGGCGTATCCGTCCCAAAGGTGCGTACGCCCAGAATCAATGTGTCTGGCTGCCCCGCGGTCTGCTCTGCCACCCTCAGGGCATCCCTTACGCTGTGTTGTCCATCTGTGTCCAGGGTCACCACAATGCTTTCCGGTTCACAGCTGTGTATGATGTGGGAAAAGCCAGTTTTCAACGCATGTCCCTTCCCACAGTTTTCCTCATAAGACAGCACCGTCCCATATGCTTCTGTCTAGCGAAAGGTAGGCAGATACTCTGATCTGCTGCCGTCATTGACCACCACCACAGTGAAACCGCCTCTCGAAAGGGCTTGGGCAAGGTTTACTAACTCCGGGGTCGGTTCATAAGCTGGAATCAACGCAATGGTAGTATTGACCATGTTCCTTTTCCTCCTCAAACGGATCCTTCCTTTTGCTGATAAACTAATATATAGCTCACCGCGGGACAACCACTCCTTCTTGCCGCACTCCATTAGCTCCTAGACCACCGCTCCCTCTGCCTGTCCATGGAACAGATTCAAACGCACCTGAATCAAGACGTTGGCAAGGGTGATCTCCATGGTACCTCCTGCCTCAGTCTTCAATCTGCCCCGGCTGAGCAGAAAGAGAGGCTCTCACAGGTATCTCCACCCTTTTCTTATTTGCTCTCACCACCATTCCCTTATCGTACCTTCCAAAGACCCTCTCAAACAACTTGCTAATGGTGGTAGCCAACACGCGATCCCGCTTGCTCCAGCGGCAAAAGTCTTTGCCACCGTTCATCATTAAGGGCAAATTACTGGTAACCGACATCTCGGGCGGAGTAAGTCCGCGGCTCAGCACTAAGGCAGGAATCTTCCTCATGATGTCGAGCACTTCCGGGCTTCCCGCTTTTCTCATACATCGCCAGTGCCTGACGGATATAGTCATGGGTTTCGCAGTGCCGACCTGCGTTATAGGCATACTCCCAGCTCTGCGTCCCACTGCATCATAACGGTGTTTTCCAGGTAGCACGTGAATATCTGGGTAATCTTCTCAACCAGAGTCTCACCTGCCCGTTCCCCCTCTAACAGAACCTGGGTTACCAACCGTACTACATGGGCGTTGCCTGCAGATTTCTCCTCCTTCTCTGAAACAGGCAAAAGATAAGATTCTTTCTGCGTATTGTTATCTCATCATAGACAAAACGCAATCAACGCTCCCCAAATGGGTAGTCTAAGAAGATATCTACGCAAAAGTACACCAGTTTTGCAGTTGTGAACAACACTGACATAGGAATGGCTGCCGCCTGTAACCTGACTGGTTAGAATGGAACGCTATCCCTCAAACATTTATCGCAACTGCATTGGACTTGCTGCCATTCTATATCCTTTCGCAGCATTGTTTTGTTTCCGCAATCCGAGCCACACCTATTCGGCAGAAACGCGCCAACTCCCTTCTGCGGAGCATTCGTAATATAATGATGCACTTATTTTCCAATATGGGCTACACCCATTAAAAAAATGTGTGCTACAAACAAGAATGTATGGTATAATTATTTTGAATCGGGAGAAGAAAGCAACTTGCACCCTTGGGTTGCATAATCTTATTCTGCAGTTTGATCCATTGATGCTCTTAAACAAGAGAATCCGCAAAAGTGAGGACGGGGCATGAAACAAGTCAATATTATGCTGACAAAGTATTCCGACTGGGGATCCACCCTAATCTATCTGGCCTGCGGTTTTGGATACACCCATGCTGCAATCGGGTTAGACGAGAACCCGGACGTTTATTATAGCTTTAATCGCAAAGGCTTCTGCGAGGAAAACCTCACCAAATATCGCCGTCATGGCGTGAAAAAGAGCGTTTGCTATCAGCTAGAGGTTACGGATGAGGCCTATGAAAAACTAACCGAGTGCATTGAGGAATTTCGCCGGAAACGAGAGCAATATTGTTACTCTACGTTGGGTGCGATTCTGTGTCATTTGCAGATTCCCTATAAATGGGAAAATCGGTATTTTTGTTCCCAGTTTGTTGCCGAAGTGCTGAAACGCTCCGGCGCAGTACACCTGAAAAAAAAGCCTTACCTTTATCTCCCTAACCAATTTCGCATGGAGCTAATGCCCAAAAGACAGCTCCTTTATATTCAATATAACCCGGTGTAACGCAAAGGGTGGATGCCTTTAGAGCCGCGTACTTCTGCTCGTTTGCCATGTGGTTTGTGCCTCTCCTTCGGACATGAAATAGCCAGACAGCCAATTGGCTGTCTGGCTATTTCATGTTTTACTAAATTGGATACTGCAAATGCTGCTGAAAGTAGTCAGCAGAAATCCATTCTGTTTAAATGTGTCATGGACCAAGAAACGCAAAATCAATTAGCGACCGTAAAGATCTCCACACTTATTAAACACTTTGTGCTGCCTGCTATCGCCTCCAGCTCGATTGGCTTGGCACCTCTGCTGGCCTCATGCAGCTTACCATTATGATTGTGCAGATTACAACGAACAACACACTTTGATATTATGGTGAACGTTCTAGATACGGCCGGGAAATGTTCATTGGCTGTGTAGGCGTTATATTTGTGGCCGATTGCAGATTTTGCGAAGGACAAGCACGCCGTTATCCCGGCTTGTCCACTTCATTTCTTCTGATCCATATACCCATGTGTCCCTATCCCTTTTGGGTACATTCCAACCACTGTACAGCTTTACACGAAAGAATTGTAAATATCCTTTGCCGAAATTCATGGCTTGAAACAGATTATTTCGCCCTGCTTACTGAGCTTGGGTGCTCAGTTGAGCAGAGGCGCTTCGATGATTCCCCATTTCTATAGCAGGCTTTTCATGCAAGTAATCAGAGTCGCTCCTTTGAGTAAGGACTAGCGCAATCACTGTGGTGTGTTTGACATTTCTTTTGTTTTTCGCTTGCCAATCCCCTTGTTCCATCTATAAGCCAATCTGTTCTCATTCCTACACTTCCAAACTATTTGGATGAAAAACCCAGGATTCGAGCTTTGAAGTCTTTTGCTTCCTTGTATGCTGCGTGTCCGAGTCCTTTATAGATAAACAGTTCGCTGTCCGTGATCTGTTCGGCCAATTCAGCAGAAGCAGCAGCGCCGACAATCTTGTCCCTGCCGCCACCAACTACGAGAGTCGGACACACAATTTTATAGAGTTCAGCATACGCATCATGACCAATACAAGAAGTTGCCTCTATGAGAAAGCGGCTCACCTTTTTCGGCCTGCCTACCATCCCAAGGAGTGGATAGAGCATGCGATATTTTTTGAGAAATTTCTCAGAATACGATTTTTCCGCAGTATCAATCATTAGCGCCTTATAATTTCCGTGTTCTGCCATCGCAATCCAATCCCTGACAACCCTTTGTACCGTTTCGTTTTGTTTGGATAGCGTAACCGCCAAAACAAGCTTGCGTACCAGATCAGGATAATCAATTGCGAGGTACTGGGCAATCATACCGCCTTGCGATACGCCTAACACATCGACACTTGAAAGTCCAAGTGTTTTCAATGCTTCCGCCTGGTCTTTTGCCATATCTCTTGTAGAATACCCTTCCGGCATATCATTTTTTCTGCTGAACATATATACCGTGTACTTTTTTGCATATGCCCTGTATGTCATCGCAAGGACAGGAGCCATACCCTTGACCGTAGACAACCCGTCACCCAAACCAGGAATCATAACCAAAGTATCAGTGCCTTTTCCAAATGAGACATAGTCCATATCCGTATTACCAATGCGAACGCATCCGCCTTTTGCCTTCCAAAACATCGCAGTCTCCTTGTACTCTCTCAAAGCCCGGCTTTTAATCGTTCTATCTATTCCCTAAGGCTCTTTCTATACTCCTATTTGATCTATTTAAATCTGTTATCTCCATTTTACTAAATAAGGTAATCTGCTATGCTTAATATGTCAGCCCGAAAGTTTATTGGGAAAAATGTTGATACTCGGTAGCACAGATGGCTGATGTCGGGATTGAAAAAATCACATCGGACAGTGGGTTCTTGTTCAAGTGCTTTGATCACATCCATCTACACCAGCGTGGATATGATCTGCGTCGGGCACTACTGGGCCCCGTGGCCAGCGCCGGTGCCTCCAGCATCACCACCCTGTGGTCTATCTTTATCTCCGCCGGCATGCTACTTCCTAGCATCCACCCTCTGTTCCCTGCAATCCCTGGTGCTCTCCCTGTCCCGGGGCATTCTTTTATCTGCCGTCTTCATTCTGATTCTGCCGGCACAATTTAGCCCCCAGACCATCCGGTGGATCATGCCCCTAACAGAATTTCTGACATTGATCTACGCGCTGCTGTCTCTTAGAACCACATCAAAACGTTTGGCCTGAGCTCCTTGGAGCGCCTTGCTTTTCTACCCTTTGCACACCACAGTCGGAATGCTTCCACACAGCAAAAACGGGAACGCATACTGCGCTCCCGTTTTTGCTGTGCTTTTAGGAAAACATACTGCGGATTTCCACTCCGGTGTAGTAGTGCTGTAAAATGGCTTTCGCGTTCTTTCCCTTTTTCGCTAGGGCATCGGCGCCGTACTGACTCATTCCAACCCCGTGGCCGTATCCGGTGACATAAAAGGTCACGTTCTTTCCATCACACTCTATGGTCAGGCTAGAGCTTCGCAGCCCAAACAACGTTCTCAGGGTGGAGGTCGGTACTTTTAGTCCGCCCACCACAATGGACGCCGGCAGGCCGCCCTCGTCATACCTGACTTTCCCAAACCACTTCTTGGGTTTTGACCCCAGCTCAGCCTTGGGATATTTTTTTTCAAACACCTCTTTAAACTTGCTGGTGGTCACCTTCACCACACTGTAGTAATTTGGAACCTGTTCCTCGGTTTCCGGACTCTTGACCGCCTGTAAGTACGCCACATCTTTCCCCCAAACCTCTTCCGCCGATTTGGTTACTCCAGCACTTGTGGCATGGAACGCCGCCATAATGGGCTTGTCCTCGTAGTAAATCACCTGCCCCCGGGTCTCTTCAATGGCAGCTGTGATTTTCTTTGCAAACACCTTCTCTGTGCTGTCACTCCAGGCCTTCAGACGATCATCGTAGGTGATCCATGCCTGGCAGCAACCAGGATCGGTACAGATGTCTGCATTTTTGTGGTTGGGGCTGGGGGTTTCCATCCGATACAAGGTATATGTCCGTGCAGCGATGGCCTGGGCTTTAAGCGCTTCCTCCTCAAAGGACGCTGGCATTTCCGCTGCCACCACTCCCCACAGGTACTCCTCCAGATCCATCTTCTTCACCTTGCTTCCCACCTTTACCTTTAAGGTAACCGATTGGGTTTTGACCGTCTTGGTCTGGGTCTGCTCCTCCTGGCTTGTGTCTCCGCTTAACGCCTCCTCCTCGGGTCGGGTTTCTTCCGCAGTCAGCTCGGTTTCTTCCGCACTGACCACCTGTTCCGGTTCCGTCATCGTTCCACCCCGGGTGTCTCCGCCAAACACTGCTGCAGGCAGGAAAAACACCGCCAAGGTCAACAGAAAGGCGGCTCGAAGGGTACGCCAGACCGGATTCTTGTTCTTGTGCAAGCTACGTCTTTTCATGTTTCATTCTGTTCAACTTTCCCCCGTTTTTCACGCGAAAAATAGGCTATTTTTGACAGTCTTTTCGAGAATAATTCAATTTTTGTTGACTTCAAATTTGGGTTGTCTTATACTAAGGAAAATAACTATATGCCGAGGAAAGAGGGTACTATAATGGCCACTACGTTGTCTTCCACAGCCAATGATTTCATCCATGATATGAGCCAAACGTTCAGTCGCTCCAACTGGATTAACCCAAAGGCCTACGCCCGCTCCGACATCAAACGCGGACTCCGCAACAGTGATGGCACCGGCGTTATGATCGGGGTCACCCAGATCGGCAATGTCTACGGTTACTACATGCAGAACGGAGAGCGCGCTCCTATGCCCGGCAAACTGGTATACCGCGGTATCAACGTAGAGGATTTGATCCGCGGTTTCACTTCCGAGGGTCGGTTTGGCTACGAGGAAACTGCCTTCCTACTGCTGATGGGCCATCTGCCCACCCGAGAGGAACTGAACGGCTTCAATCAGGTGCTGGACGAAATGCGTCCCCTGCCCCCCATGTTCACGGAAGATCAGATTCTGCGTGCCCCCAGTAACAACTTGATGAACAAGCTGGCTCGGAGCATTCTGACCCTCTATTCCTATGACACAGATCCGGAAACTATGACTCTGGAAAATGAGCTCCGTTTAGCCATGTTGCTCATCGCCCAAACTCCTATGATCATTGCCCACGGCTATGCTGCCAAACGCTGCTACATCGACGGCGGCTCTCTCTACCTCCACCGAGCCATGTCCAGCCATGGTACAGCGGAGAACTTCCTGGCGGCCTCTCGGGATGACCGCGTCTTCACTGATGAAGAAGCCAAGCTTCTGGATCTGTGTTTGGTGCTCCACGCAGAGCATGGCGGCGGTAACAACTCTACCTTCAGTACCCGAGTGATCTCCTCCTCCTACACTGATATTTTCTCCTCTATCGCAGCCGGCGTTGGTTCCCTCAAAGGACCACGCCACGGCGGCGCCAACATCCGCTGTAAACAGATGGTGGATGTGGTTTCGGAGAATACCAAGGACTGGAAGGATGACAACGAAATTCGTTCCGTACTGGCTCGTATCCTCAACAAAGAGTTGGGCGATGGTTCCGGACTGATCTACGGTATGGGGCACGCAGTCTACACACTGTCCGACCCCCGAGCCAAGATTTTAAAGCGCTTTGCCCGCTCCCTAGCGGAAAAAAACGGCATGGCTGATCGCCTGAACCTCATCGAATCCATCGAGCGACTGACACCGGATGTATTCCGTGCCGTCACTGGCAGTGATAAGGCGATGTGCGCCAATGTAGACTTGTACTCCGGTCTGGTCTACTCCATCCTGAATATTCCTGAGGATCTCTTTACGCCTCTCTTTGCCACCGCCCGAATGGTAGGCTGGTGCGCTCATCGGATTGAAGAGATCTATGTGAACCCGGGACGTATTATGCGTCCGGCCTACAAGTCCGTGGCGCCGAACCTCCCCTTCGTCCCGCTGGATGACCGATAAAACCTTCAATAAAGAAAGAACGGCCCCTCCGCGTAATGCGGAGGGGCTGCCCTTTTGTTCCGCCCAAGCGGAACATTCTACAACAACATATGGAATGAATCAGAGGTGATTCGGGGTCGGTATTAAAGGGTGCTAAAAAGATCTAGCACTTGTCCGGTCATTACTGGCGGAGTGTCACAGAGAAGGTAGCGAACGGCCAGCGCGACATGACGTGCGTCGCCCATTTGGATGCCATCTTCTCCCACCGAGGTATTATACACCCGCTGACCCGGCGTATCCGTGAGGGTCGGTGCAACTGCGTTACACTTGATTCCAAACTCCTTCATTTGAATCGCGACGGTCTTGGTAAGGGTAATAATCCCAGCCTTTGCCACCGCGTAGGCTCCCATCTGAGAGGCAATCCGCCCCATTCGGGAGGAGATACTGACAATATCGCCAAACTTCTGCTCTTTCATTACCGGCGTTACTTTATTCATACACAAGAAGGGAATTCGCAGGTTGGTGCGGATGATCTGATCCCACTGTTCTGGCTTCCATTCCCAGATTTTCAGAGGAGAGTGGATGGAAATATCGTACATTTCCTTGGGGTAACCGCCAGCGTTGTTCACCAAAATGTCAATTCGGCCAGAGCGCTCCATCACTTCATCCACCATGGACTGAACCTGATCCTCCTGGGTTAGGTCTCGGGGAATCGCCCAAGCACTTCCGAGACCTAACCCAGGA
>CALLZZ010000297.1 GCA_937858235.1 uncultured Clostridia bacterium | reverse complement strand
TACCGCATAGGCGCTGCCCGCAAGCAGGGAAACCACCAAGCAAACCACAAGAAGAATGCCGAGAGGCTTTTTCATTTTCTCCTTCATTGGCTACCTCCTACATCCCGCCCATGACAGGCTGGCTTTGCTCCTGCTGGGGTTCGGGAGATTCCTGTTTCTGTGCGGCGGCCTGCCCCTGGTTGAGTGCCTGCTGGTAGGCGCCGATGACCGCCTTGTCAAATTCCGCTTTGGCTTCTTTGGTGCAAGGGAAGCAGATATCCTTGTACTCACCGTTTCCGGCTTTATAGCTGGGCATAGAAACGAACAGCCCCTTGGAGCCGTCCATAATCTTGATGCCCCGCACGGCAAAATCGCCGTAGATGTTAACCGAGGCGGTGGCCTTGCAGCTTCCCTCCGGGCGGATGGAATGGATTTTCACATCGTACTTGGGGACAGCCGGTGTTGTATTCTTAGGCATGGTTTTTCCTCCTTCTCAAAATTTCCGGCATCTTTAACCGGCATAATTGAACATATCCTTGATGCGCTGGACCAGGGTCGGCAGCACCGTTTCCCCGAACAGGGCATAGAGCCCTGCAAGGAGTAGGGCGCCGATGACAACGGCCAGCAGGATTTTAATGGCTGTGTCGATGTAGCCCTCCCCGGCACTTTCTGAGAGAGTACGTCTGCCGCGGAATACAAGTCTGGCGGCGGCATCCTTTGCCGCCGCCAGCTTATGAGAAACCGCAGCTTTCATTTTTCTGATAACATGAATCATATGGTTTTCCTCCGTTCTATTGATGGAGGGCATAAGAAAAGACAGCCCAAGGCTGCCTACATACTCATGCCCATCATTTGGGTTTGCTCGGATGCTTCAAAGTCAATCTGCCGGAATACCTTGCGGTCCGCATAGTAGAACTCGCTTCCGGCAGCGTTGTATAGCTCAATGATGTCTGACATGGAGAGTGGATTTCCTGAAAAGCCGGGAGGCTGCCGTATGCTGTACCGCTCGTAGATGGTTTCCGGATCATTGGTATCAAGCTGGCCGTCATAGGCGATACGGTAATCTCCAGGAGACGGTTCTCCGAACTTCCGCACCATTTCCTCATAGGAAATAAATTTCATGTGGATATCCACGTCGGGCTTGAGCTGCCAGATGCGAACATTTTTCAGCGGAGCAGCAGTTTCGATGCCGCCCGGTCGTTCTCCGGCAAGAAGCCGCTCCATCACGCCATCCGTCCACTGCGGCGTTAGGGAACGGCTTTTCAGCCAAGCAGACAGCTCATTGCTCTGAAAGATATTGTCCACAACTGCATTTTCTTTTTCTATATAACCGGCCGGGTTTCCGTAGTAGGAAATGAGGCCGTTTCTCAGGGAAATCCCCGGCATATTTTCACCTCCCAAGCGGTGTCTTGGAGAGCAAAGACGGATTATTTGCCATAAATGATGCTTTCCTGCATAATCAGTTCATCCAGTGCCGCAAGGCAGATGCCGCTTTGAGCCAGCACCGAAAGAATGCAGGGAGGCACATCGCCTAAGTCCTGCTGGATATCCGCCTCCACCACCGTGATTTCACCGCTGTCCCCATCGGTATAGGCTTCCAGCTTGGCGCCTTTGGAAATGCCCGCTTCCTCCAGCAGATAGTCGGGAATATGGATGTTCTGGCTCTCGTCCAGCAGATCATGGCAGAGAGAGCAGTTAGCCACCCACTCGGCGGGGTTGTTGCCGCAGCCGCATTCCCCACCAGCTTCAGGCTTTTCATCGCCGCAGTTATTGCAGAGGCCGCAGGCTTTGGCGAGATGGATCGTCATATCGCTCGCCAGCTCACTGAGTGCGGTGATAACATGGATAAGCTCCAGCGCCGTCAGCTCACCTTTGTGGATGACGCATACACCATCGGCGGCCATCACCGCAAGGGTTTCGGCATCGGTAAACCCGCACCGCTGCTGAATACCAAGAGGGATTTGCAGAGTCTGATCGGTTTTCTTCTGATGATTTTTCATGGTCTGTTCCTCCTTAAAATGTTTGCCCCATGATAAGGGGCGAATTTTGTTTCTGCTTCCGGTCAGAGTTCAATCCCTCCGTCATCAAATAAGTTGAGCTGTGAAGGAGCCTCCCTCGTCCGTTCTCGCATATCGTAGTTGGCAATGAGGATTTCAGGGAACTGCGCCCCATTGTCATACCGTTGCTTGATGTTGTTGATTCGGGTATAGGAGTCGATTTGAATGCCCGGTGCATCATATAGCTCCCGGATAAATTCGCAGTCATTGTAAGACAACAGGAATTTACCCTCGATACGCAGCAGTGCATCCCGCAGGCGGATATGGTCTTTCTCCGTAAAGCCATCCTCGCCTACGTTCTTGTAGTAGTTCTCTGTTTCAAAGTACGGCGGGTCGCAGTAGAAGAAACTAACGGGTCGGTCATACTGCCCAATCAGTTTTTCAAAGTCCTTGTTTTCAACGACCACTTTGGCAAGCCGCCTGTGAGCCTGTTCAATGAGCGGAAAATTGGACCGTATATCATGGGGCTGGCTGCCGTAGCTCGTCAGCCCTGATGCGTAGCTGTAGCGGATGAGTTGATAAAACCAAGCGGCTTTCTGCACATCCGAGGCAGGGCTGTCACGGGCAAGGGTGTTTTTTACGAGGTCAAAATCTGCACGGGCATTGAGAACATAGCGCAGTGCGTCCATGAGTTCCTCTGGCTTATCCCGCACACAGCGGTAAAGATTGACCAATAACCCATTAAAATCGTTGTATACCTCAAAGTCATTGCCGGGAAACTTATGAAAAAGAATCCAGCCGCCTCCGCCGAATACCTCGATGTATCTTTCATAGTAGAGGGGAAACAGAGTGACGATCAGCTCACGCAGGGATTTCTTGCCGCCGATCCAAGACATAAAGCTGTTCAGGAGTCATCACCTCCCTCCAGCGGCAGGCGCATCTGCGTATCGTCAAACGCCGTGAGGGAACGCTTGAGTCCTGTGATGGCGGCGCTGATTCCGCTGATACGGCTTTTCATATGCCGGATGGTCAGGCGCACTTCAGCCTCAGTCTTTGCGTAGAAATAGCCGCTTTGATCACTGGCAATGGGGATACCCTCACGGCGCAGGGCATTGACAAGGTCACGCAGTTCCTTACCTGAAACGTGGAATGTGTATTCCATCATTTTACTTGTGACGGCATTTTCAGCACCGTGATGATAACGGTGCAGATACTCCGCAAGCTGCTCCTTGAGCATCGCTGCCTCCTTTCCGGCTGTTTCCCCGGAAAGGAAGTCAAGGTAAAAAGGGCATAAAAAAACAGGGCCGCCTCCTGTCGGGGAAACGGCCTTGTTTTTATATTGGGGTCTAAAAAAGCACAGACATCATTGCCTGTGCTACTTGATTACGCCAAGCTCCCTTAAAACTGTCACACAGTCCTTGGCGCCCTGGATGTACATATGCTGACTGTATTCACCTAATAAAAGCTGCATGGCTTCAAAGTATGAGTCTGCGATCTGTTTCAGCTCATCATCGTATTTGGGATGATCCTTTAACAGTATTGATGCCTCCAGTTGCTGTTTTATAGCATCTCGGACATCGGCGTTGGATTCCGCGAGTTCTGCAAATGCTGCGTCAAGGCGTTCATCCAGCGCAGTTTGCAGGGATTCTTTCCATAGCTCCATCCTGCTCACCTCCTTCAAGCACAACACAATGCCACAGCTTTCATAAAAAAGCTATACAAATGTCGACAAAGATTCTGCTATTTCATTTCCATGCCGTGGTTCTGGCTGGGACGGTTAAGGCATTGCTCCACCGTCCGACCATTTTGTTGTTCAAGCAGTCCATAAGGGGTTTCGGCAATGCTGTATTTCTCCATGAGATACCGCCCGTAGCCTTCCAAGTTGCAGAATTGTTCCAAGCCATCGTCGCTTTCAAACGACATCATCCTCTGAACTTCTTTTTCAGCGTAATCTGCGGGAGAAGCAGTTTCGGACAAAATCTCAAATTCCTCCGTCAGAAAAGTAAGATCAAGCGCATCCTCCAACGAAATATCCGCAGGGGCAGTTTCCAGCATTGCTTTGTAGGTCAGGACACCATTTTCCTCTTTGAGGTGGCGGAGCTGCTGTGCCAATTCATTGACCAAGCCGTAGCTGTCGCCCTCCGATTCATATAGCGCATCTCCGATTTTTTCAGTAAGGGAGGGTATCATGCAGTCCGCAGTGGAGAATACACATTCCTCTGCTGATGCTGCTTTCACCGCTTCAACAGCTTGAGAGAGCATCTCATCGTCCGCAGGGAGCTTCAGGAAAGCAATCAGATCATTATCATATTGCGGGTCGTTAAAATACCCTTTGGTTACTCGGAGAAGCACGGTATAATCCGGTTTTTCCAAGGGGACGGCATCACCGCTATGGTAGGTCTGCGAAATCTCGCCATTTTGTACCACATAGCCATGTGGAGTGAATACGCCACCCTCGCCCTCACGCATCTCTTTGCCAATTTTACCGAAGTCCAGGCATTCGTAAATTTCATCCGGCACATTTTCGAGTTCCGGCACAAAGTCGTTATCCGCATAAAATTTACCGAGGGTGCTGTCGTTATGGGCTTCATAGACGACATGGCAGTCCTTCATGCTGTGGGTCATGTTGATGAGGCGGTCTATTGCGATGGGGGAGTATTGGGTCCGGATGGTATCCATCATGACCATCCCCTCGAAGCAGTCCAGCTCCCAGTCGTTTAATGAGGACAAACGCTCGGCCAGATGATTCAGCTCATATAGGTTCGCATTCGTGCCGATAAACTGAGGCAGATAGTCCAGCTCGCAGCCTATGATTTCCGTAGAATAGATGACACGTTTATCGGTGATGCGGGCCTTGTCCAGCGCATCCAATATTTCATATGGTGCAGCAGGGAGCTTGAGAGTGGAGGAAGTCTCCGCACCAAATGAACCGGGGCGGCTAATTTCCACTTCAAAAATACGGCCGCCTTCCATGCCGGAATGCTCTTGTCGGGAAAGCTGGGGAACATTCCAACCAAACAGCGCCCCTTGATGCATGGTATCGACCTGTTCGGCTGTAATGCCGTGCTTCTCATTGTAGCTGTTGACAATTACCTGGTTTGCCTTTCTATTCTCCGTGTTGAGTTCGGAGCGGCTGAATCCTGGCTTCCCATATTCAATGCGCATAATTTCGCCATTCGCATTCATGAACAGGCACTGTTCGGGAAGCCTATTCCTTGATTGTTTATCCAAGCTGCATTCCTCCCATTTGCTGGCTCATAGCCTCTAATTCATCCTTTGTCGTTATGCTCCAGTCCCTTGACGCCGTCCAAAGGCTGACATATAGTTCATCGCTGCCAATCTTAATCGGATGCTGCTCGAAGCCCTCACCGAAACCATCTGATGCCTGACCAGAAGCATAATCTTTGAGCTGCTCCAGCTCCGCATCATTCAAATCCCCTTGTACCCGGCATTCAGCCACACCCATCAGCTTGTTCCCAACTTGCTCCACTGTGAAAAAGAGGGACTTCACTTTCTGACTTACGCTGTCATCCCCGTGATAATATTCCATGAGTCCTCGTTCCGTTTCCTCCGGCATCCGCTCCTTGAGGATGGCGGCAAGGATTCGGTCGTGATAGGAAAGTATCGTTCCCTGGTCGAGTTCCGAGGGGTATTCCTCCAAAGAGCCCCATTCATCGCGTTCATACTGCATCACAGCGAGAGGCATATACAGCTTTAGCGTTTGGAGGGGCTGTGGGATAACCGAAAATTTATCTACGCCTGGGATGAGAGCGAGGGATCGGCCGTTATCCCATTTCATGTGGAACTGGCCTGCATCGTCAATAAAGTTAATTGTTCCCTCCATACCTGACGGCACAGGCGCATAGGGGTCTTGCATTTCTGTTAACCGAATGCGGGTGCCGGGCGGATACTGTTCTTTTATAAATTTCGGGAATTCTTGCTGATGTCTCATGTGAGTTCCTCCTTTTTCTGCTTATTTTTACTGTGAATCCTCTGTATATCTGTTCTTAGGCAGTCACCCTCGGAGCTGTAGCAGATAAATCCATGCGAGTGATATGGGCAGTTGCCACAGCTCTTGAACGGGCCGTGGGGCTGCTCGTCAGGCGGTATTCGCCCCGTTGTTATAATGGCATCCGAATCATAACAAGCTGGTTTTTTATTTTTCTTGTAATGCACTAACATGATTTCCTCCCTTCTGAAAACAAAAAAACCGGAGAATTGAAGCGCATTCTGCACTCCGATTCTCTGGCTCTTTAACCGGATAATTTATTATGAGGTTTTTCGACATTCAGTCGGCGTCTGTTCAACTTGGTACTGTTGTATCAAGTCCATATGCTTCTTTGATTTCTGAGTGATGCG
>CALLZZ010000296.1 GCA_937858235.1 uncultured Clostridia bacterium | reverse complement strand
AAAGTATTTATATTTCCCGCCTAACGCCCGCAAACCCGCATAGTATCAAGGTTTTCTGCGCATTGACTTGACCGCCGCCGTCTGTTTTGGTCTTTGTTTGGTCAAGATTTTTTAATGAGGTTTAGCGGAATCCGGCGTAATCTGCTAAAGGTTAATCGCGCTTGCTATTGCTTCCATTGCGCGGGTCTGCGCATTGCTGAAAGCGTGTGAATAGATGTTGAGCGTCGTTGCCGCCGTGCTGTGTCCCAGAGCCGTCTGCACCGTTACCACATCAACCCCTGCGTCAATGAGTGCGCTTGCGTTAAAGTGCCGGAAAGAATGGATAGTCACCGCACGCAACCCCGCCTTTTTACTGAACGCCTGTAAATAGCTGTATGGGGCAGTCGTTGACATGGGCGAGCCGTCAAAATTGGTAAACAGCCTGTCGGATTCAACCCACGAACCGCCGCATATTTCGCGCTGCCTGTCCTGCCATTCCTGCAGCTCTTGCAGCGCGTCCATCACACAGGCGGGAAGTTTCAAACTGCGCTGGCTTTTCTTTGTTTTCGGCGTGTCGGTGTAGTGGGTATGTTCTACCGAACTGTAATAGTACGCTCTCTTGATAGAAATGATGTTGCTGTTAAAATCAACATCTTTCCATTCCAGCCCCAGCAACTCGCCCTTGCGGCAGCCTGTATATGCCGCAAGCGTGAAGAACACCGCGAAAGGCTTTTTGTCCTCGCCCTCGTCCCGCAGCAGTCCTAACAGCTTCTTGACTTCCTCCGTAGTGTAAAAGTCACGTTCAGTTTCCCGGGCTTCGGGATAGTCAACGGTAACGCATGGGTTATAGGTGATGATGCGTTTCCTGACGGCGTAATTCAGAATGACGGATACAAACCGCACATGGTTTTTAACGGTACTCGGCGCAAGCCCATCAGTTTTCAGCGCACTCACGAACTTTTGAATGTCGAGGGGGGATATTCGGTCAACGCGAATATGCCCGATAGCGGCGTATACGCGCTTTTCCATGTTGTGGTAACCGCAAAGTGTGAGCCGTTTCAGCTTTATTTCAGCGTAGTCTTTGAACCATTCGCGGGCGAATGTCTCGAACTTAGCCGCCGTTACGGTCTGCCCCTTTTTACAGCTTTCCTCAAACAATACCGCCTGTCTGTTGACTTCCTTTTCAATCTGTTTTTCGCTCATGCCCTCTCGCGGCTTGTATGTCATGGACTTTATGACTTGCTTTCCGTTCACATCATAGCCGCATGATGTTCTGATTCTATAGGTATCTCCGCGCTTTGTAATTGTTGCCATTTTTAATTCCTCCTGCATTAAAAACGGCGCGTTTCCATGTATTCATTATACCAAAAATCGGTATAAAATACAAGGAAAAACCGCGCCGTTAAGCCATTTTTCAAGGGTTTTCGCCAAAATATTTTAGTATCTCACGCTCTGGAATCATGTATTTATTTCCGAACCTGTGATACTTAATTTCACCGTTTATGCACATTATGCGTATGCGATATTCGGTCAGGCCGTCAATCAGTTTTGCCGCTTCTTTCAGCGTCAACAGGCGCGGTTTCTTTTCATGCTCATTCATTGTTCGTCCCCCTTTCTGCCGCCCTCGCCAGGTCTGCCCATGCCGTTACCCTCGATAAATATTCCTGTGTTTCGTATTCGCGGCGCGTCCCGTCAGGAAGAAAGTGGATAACCTTGTGTATGCGCCGGATAAAAGCGTCCCAAATGCTGCGCTGATATATCCGCTCATAATGATATTGCTCCCGTAAATCCAAATTGCTGATGATGAAAACACGCTCGTAACAGGCTTGTTTGTTGCTGTACCGCGCCGGAAGTGTCAGCGGGTAGCCGTCAAGATAATTGTTCATATCCTGTATGCGGAAATTACTGCTGAACTCGTCAAACAGCATCACGTTTTCTCCGGCATAGCCATCGAATGGGTGCTTGTAATTGTTGACCTGATACACGCTGGAATAACCGTAGCCGTCCATGACATAGCGCGTCTTGCCGATTCCCGTCACACCGAAAATATAGGTGACTTCCAACTCGCGCCACTTGTCGCGGTATTCATCGGCGCGCAGGGTCTGCCGGACATACTCCACATCACGTAGGCCGCGCAGGTAATGGGGGAAGTCAAGAAGGATTTCGGCGTTGGTTGCGCCGTCCTGTATGCGGCTGATGATTTCGCCCTCTACGGAAAAACCCTTGATTTCGTTGGGTATTTCCCCCCATTCCTCGAAACTGTTCTCTATTTTTGTGCCGCTCTTTTCGTCGTTCTCCCACTTGCCCTCTTTGGCTATGTACTCGCGGTTCTGCTGGCTTGTGCCTTTCGCGGATTCGATATGCGCCGCGCCGCCGAACAGATTTTTCAGGGTACTGAACCTGACAGGCGAGGTACACGCGATATAAATATGGGTGTGCGGCGTTTCTTCCGCTATGCCGCGCTCGTCGGCCATGCACCAGTAAACGGCGGGTTTCAGCTTGCCTAACGCTTCTTTGATATGCTGATGGTCTAAGTTTTTCTCCGCCGGATTATTGATTGTTAATTGCCACTTTCTGGCTTGCGGGTTTTTCGGCATGATGCCCCTCCTTGTTCCTATCCGCGACTGTGCGACTTGCGCGACAAAACCATGTCGCAAGCCGGAAACGCTGATAGGTATGGTTTTTTTGATGCTGTGCGACAGATTGCGGGTAATACTTGACCGCAATCTGCCGCCGTCTGCGGCGGCGGGGGGCTGGGTGATCGGCGGCGGCTTACGGCTTCGCCGCGCCGCCGCCAATCACACGCCCCGTTTACCGGGCCAGATTGTCATAAATGACCCTGTTGAGCTTCTCCATAGCGCCAACCATCGGGACCCTCACAGGCTGCGCGATACCGCCGTTGACGGAGAGCCAGCCGACACCGCGCCCGCCGATAACGCCAAACGCCTTTATCCGTTCGCGACTGTCCCCGTCAAAAAGCATAGCTTGCGTTTCCGCTCCACTTTCACCGAGTAGACAGACCGCCCCGAACTGCTCCCGGCTTGCGCTGCCGGATTCTCCAAAAAGCTTTGCGGACGGCTGCTGTGTGGCAAGCTGCACCGAGAACCGCCGGGAACGTGAGAGCATGAGCAGCAGGGCCAATTTCCGCTGTGCGGCCTCTTTTTCCTTTTTATCGTCGATTAGGTTTATCAGGCTGGCGAACTCGTCCGCATAGCATATTTTGAGGTTAGCGGATAAATCCTGTTTGTCCCTGCGCCGGATAAAAGCGTCAAAGAAGTTGTTAAAGCCTTGCGGGGCTTCATCACCGCGATAAAAGCGGGTCAGGCCGTCCAGATAGTCAAAATCGGTGTCGGATTTTGGGTCAATCACGGTCAGCTCCACAGGCTGTAATTCCGGCGGGGCTAACAGGATAGAGCGAGCCAGCAGCAGTTTGGCCGCAACGGTCTTGCCGCTCCCCGTCCGGCCGCTCCACAGGACATGGGGCGATTTGTCGTACTCAATCGATAACCATGTTTCCATACCCATGCGGTGGGCACGTTCATCGAGCAAAAACGGTATGCCGCCCGTTGTACGTTCCTCACATGAAAAGCGGGTCATGAGGGGTTTCTCTCCTTTCCGGCTCCGCGCCGGAACCCGCGCGTATCACAACGGTGTATTTCTTTTTGCCGTTGCTAAACTCCTCGCCGCTATGCGCGTTTAAGGCCCATAATACAGCTTTCCTGCGTTCCGGCTTATTCCATTGGTCAAGGTCAATCCATCTTGACCAAAAGACATACTCCGTTACGGTACTCCCCTTTAGCGGCTTGCTTGAAATCAGGAATGGGCGGCGGTAATTGAGCGCGGTTGTCTTTGCAATCCCGAACGCCGCCGCTAAATCATTCTCTATCTCCCTCGCATGGGCCGGAGCACCGAGCAGCCATAGAAATCCCGCCAAAAGCAATAGAAAGACGGTGGGAATCAGAACCCGGACGGCATAAACAACAACGGGAATCAGCAGCGGAATCGTCGTGATGCGGGGAATAAAGGTGTCCGCCGCTCTCCATGCGGCAAGGAAAGCAACCGCCAAGAACAATAAAACGAGTACGCCTTTCAAGGGGCTTGCAATCAGCACTTTCAAGCCGTTACCGATATAATGACGCTGCTTTGCCCTGTTGCGTATGTTGTTTTGAGGATAGTTGGTGACATTGGGGCGTTTATTTTCCATTTTGATTCTCCTTATACTACCGCCGGAGGGGGAGTGTTCCCCTCCGGCGTTCGCTGTTACTGCTTGCCGTTGATTTTCATGTCGTGCTGCGCTTGATTTTCCTGCACGGACAGCTTTACAGTGGCGGTCAGGATAGTGCCGACAGGGTATGCTCCTTCAATCGGTTCTTCGCGGCTGTCGGTGTTGGCGATTTCGTAGGGCTGGCCGTTTTTGTTGATGCCCCCGCTGATTTCCACAATTCCCGATACGGGCTTGCCGCTGGTCTTGTCCGTCCATGACCCAGTAACTAAATACCTTTTTTCCATTGGGTTTTTTCCTCCTTTCTGGCTTGATAGTGCCAGTATACAGCGTTATTTATGACTGGTCTGCTGATTTGACTATTTATAATTCATACTTTTATATATAGTTGTTTTTATCCTAAGTAGTAAATATGGCTTGATATTTAACGAATGCAGTAATATACTGTTATTAAAAAGTCGGGGGCGGTGAATCGTGTGAGTTATCGTGATGTTAAAAGTAAAGATGAAAGTTTCAGCGAAGTTGTGAAACGGATTAAAAAGCTGAGAGAGTTAAATAACGAATCGCAGGAAGAACTTGCAAAAGCGGTGAATATGACCAAGTACACGATTGCAAATATTGAGCAGGGCAAAACAAATCTTTCCCTTGAAACCGCCATGCTGATTGCCGGGCATTATCATGTGAGCGTTGATTATATTTGCGGCATGGGGAATGACATGACGGTTGCCAACGATGTTCTTGATACTCTGTGCAGATATGTCATGATTTCGACACGCACAATGCACATGAGACAGGCGCATAAAGTGCCGTTTCTTTCCATCAATAAAAGCCTGTTTGATTATCTGAATGTTTTGGATAAGGCGGAGCAATTCAAAAAGGATAATGTAGCTGACGAGTTGATTAGCGCGTGGCTTGAAAAGGAAAAAGAAAAAACGCTTCATTTGTTTCAGCGCGAATCAAAAGATTCTTTTGTTGAATATGCCTTGCTTTCCCAAAGGGATATTGCGTCAGATGAAGTCATGGAATTGTTAGAAAATACTTATAGGGATAGTTCAGGAGACATAAAAAAATCCCCATGATATTTCAAATATCATGGGGATTTTAGCGTGTATATACTCAATCAAAAATCCAGAAACTTCCATGCAGGAGTATCAAGGATTCTGGCTATTCGTAAAAGAGTAGTTAGGCTAATAGACTTGTCCATATTTGGGGCTTCAATCGCGCCAATATAACTTGTTGATGTGTCCATACGTTCCGCAAGTTGCTCTTGCGTCATTCCTTTTAGCTTACGGTAATATGATATTTTTAAGCCGAGCTTTTTGAATTCATTTGAGAAATCTTCCATTGATAATGCACCCCTCTAATTATTGTAGGGGCTTGACAATTCAATAGGTATCTCATAAAATATAGATAAATATATCTGTGTTGGTTATATTTATCTTTTGTTTTTCTTATAAGGTTGCAAAGAACGAAAAAACAACAAATAAAAGGTGGGATTGAACATGAAAAAACGCCTTGCAAGCCTTGTTATGATTTTATGCATTTCCATCGGCCTTTCCGGCTGTATGCACATTGACGGAAAAATTACTGTCAATGCCGATGGCTCCGGTTTTACTGATTTCAAGGTTGGAATCGTGAAAAGCGTACTCGACCAAACAGGTAAAACGCCGAAAGACTTTTTTGGCAGCGGTTCGCTGTATCATGCCGAAACAATAAACGGAAAAGAATATCTTGTATTGAATGATTACGGAGACGCATGGAATAATCTCGGCGGCATGGACGCCAGCTCTGACGATTTGATGAGCGGGAACATTGAGCAGCAGCTCGGCAGTATCTATAACACTCTGGTCGGCACGATTGCTCAAGAAATGGGGCCGGTTACGCTTGTCCCTATTGACGGCGGCTTTCGTTTGAATGTCGGGCTGCATGATGAATTCGGCCCGGATATGGTTGCGGAGCATGTCTGGCCTGATAAGGTTACAGATAAATCCCTTGCCGGAATGACAATAATGGATTTGGTTGCGCAGGATATTGACGGTCTTGTCTTGAAGGTTACTTTTGAAATGCCCTATAACGCGGTCAAAGTAAGCGGCGGCAACAGCGGAGTAACTGTAAACGGCAAGACAATCACGTTGGATTACTTGAAAATGATTAAGAGTGGTGACAAAAGCTGGACGTTTGAAAGCACCAAAAACACCAAAGCTATCATTGCAACTCCCGCCGCATCAACCGTACAGGTCAACGGCAAACCCATATCTTTTGACGCTTATACGATTGATGGCAGCAGCTATTTCAAGCTGCGCGATTTGGCTTATGCGCTGCGCGGGACGGCAGCCAGATTTGATGTTGCATGGGACGGCACCAACAACGCCGTATCGCTAACAAGCGGCAAGAACTATACCATTGTCGGCGGCGAAATGACCAGCAAGGGCGCAGGAAACAAAACGCCTTCACCCGCAAGCGCGAAAGTTTATCTTGATGGAAAAGAAGTGCAGTTTACGGCTTATACGATAGATGGCAACAATTATTTCAAACTCCGCGATATTGGAAAAGCGATTGATTTTTGGGTTGATTGGGACGGCAAAAACAATCGAATTATCATTGATACCACCATTGTCAATTCCGGCCTTGTTTATGATAAGGCGGGAAATATTACAGGTGGAATTAAATGGGACACCAGCACCAAAGGAAAAAGCTAACTTCAAAAATGCAATCAAGGGGATATGCCCATTTGTGGACATATCCCTCTTTTCTATTTTATGACCGCGAACAAAAGCAAGGGACGAGCGTATTTTTCGCAAGCGAAAAATCTTCCTCTTAAACCCCTGCTTTTGTGCATGGCTTGTTCTTCTATTCATCAGCAGAACAGATTTGAGCAGTATTATTTATCCTGCGCTGTGCTGTGTTTTCGTACATATCATGACCAAAAAGCAACCCGCCCGAATGAGCGAGTTGCTTTGATTTTTATGGAAACGCGCCTGATTTGTGGTCTTTATTTGGTCTTTATTCCTGCTGAAAACGGGTCTTTTCTACTCGGGTTTACTCATGCTTGTTTTTACAAAACCCTGATTTAATGCGGGTTCCCACCACTTGCCGAAAGTTGGTCAAAGCAGGAAAATATATTT
>CALLZZ010000295.1 GCA_937858235.1 uncultured Clostridia bacterium | reverse complement strand
CGCCCCAGAAAGCCACACGCAGTCCTATGAATCCCGAGGACCTGCACCTGCTGGAAAACAAGACGCAAAATTGGATACAAATCAAGTTTGCCTGAGCCGGAGAGGAAACCCCTGTACGTCTGTAAGAAACCCTTCGGTGAAGAAGGAAACCCCCTGATGAATAGCGCGAAACCTTTTGAATATGGATGTGATTGTTGAGACAACGGATTCGGAGAATAAGTTCATCCGTTAACAGATTATTCTACAGACAAAGAAACAGCCCGACCTCCAGTATCGTTCACTGGCTGTCGGGCTGTTTTCTTATGCCTTGATTTCCTGTCCGTTGCGGAAGGTGAAGCGGATGTCGTCCCTGCCATAGACGGTGAGGTGGTCGACGAGGCTGTTGAAGGCGTCTATTGAGAATTCTGTCAGGCTGTCGGGAGTTTTTTCGAATGCGTCCAGGAAGTCCTCGACGCCAGCCTTCCTTGACTGTGTCTCGTGAATTTTTCCATCCAGTTCGTCGATGCGTTCCTTGAGCTTGTCGTAGCGTGCGGAGAGCTCGTCGTATCGCTTCTGGTAGTCGGTCTGGTCGAGAGCTGTGCGGGCGTTCTCGGTAATGTTCTGCTGAACCGCATCCGCGACAATCTGAGCCTCCTCAATGAGCCGGTCGCGCTCACTTTCCAGTTCGTCCGTGTTGAGGAGGAGGCTGAGCATTTCCTGCCCGTTGGCGATTACCTCCGTTTTCGTTTCAAGCAGCTTGTTCGCTGCAGACAAGAAGGTGGTCTTCACGTCGTCGTCCGTCAGCGCGTGTGTGGAGCATCTGCTGTCCCCGTCGTACTTGTGATTGCAGCGCCAGATGGTCTTCCGGTATTTGCTGTTGGAAGTCCACGCCTTCGAGCCGTAGAAGGAGCCGCACTGGCCGCATCTGATTCTGCTGGAGAAGGCGTGGACTCCGCTGTGGTAGTTCCTGCCCCTGCCGCGACGCTCCATTTCGCGCTGCGCCATGTCAAACGTCTCCGGCGGGATGATTGCCTCATGGTCACCTTCCACGTAGTACTGCGGAATCTCGCCTTCGTTGACCTTCGGCTTCTTGGTGAGGTAGTCGCTGATGTATGTCTTCTGCAGGAGCGCGTCGCCCTTGTACTTCTCGTTGCTGAGGATCGATTTGACTGTGCTGACGTTCCACTTGTCCTTGCCGCCGGGCGTCTTGATGCCGTAGGAGGTGAGTTGGCTGGCGATGCCGTTGTAGGTCATTCCCTGCAGGAAGAGCCGGTAGATGCGCCTGACGGTTTCGGCCTCCTCCGGGTTGACGACCAGCTCGCCGTTCGGGCCGCGGTCGTAGCCGAGGAACCGTTTGAACGGCACGGTGACCTTGCCGTCTGCGAACCGCTTGCGTTGTCCCCACGTACAGTTTTCAGAAATCGACCGTGACTCCTCCTGGGCGAGGCTGCTCATAATGGTGATGAGAAGTTCGCCCTTGCCGTCGAACGTCCAGATGTTCTCCTTCTCGAAGTAGCATTCGACGCCGTTCTCCTTGAGCTTGCGGATGGTGGTGAGACTGTCGACGGTGTTCCGGGCGAAGCGGCTGACGCTCTTGGTGATGATGAGGTCGATTTTGCCGTTGAGGGCGTCCTCGATCATCGATTGGAATCCGAGGCGTTTCCTGATGCCGGTTCCGCTGATTCCCTCGTCTGTGTAGACCTTCACGAACTCCCAGTCGTCACGTGACTTGATGTAGGTGGTGTAGTAGTCTATCTGCGCCTCGTAGCTGGTGAACTGGTCGTCATGATCGGTTGAGACGCGCGCGTATCCGGCGACACGGCGTTTCTTCTTTTCGGTGATGGGAGTGGATGTGAAGCGCGTTCTGGATGCCGGAATAGTTGTTACTTTCTTCTGCTTCACCATTTCTTCTCGCTCCTTATCCGCTTCATTTGTCTGCTTGCTTCCTCCCGCGATTCGGGCGTCACCTTGCTTTTCATGATGCGGCTTATCTGCTCCTTATGCTCGTCCGACCAGGTTCGGCCTTCCTTCCGATACTCGTATTCGCGTACTGTGGTCGTTCCGTCTGTGAAATGGAAGGTCAGGTGCGTTCCGTCTCTGACGGAGATGTGGTCGACTCTTTCAAGGAAAACGTTCTCGTCGAAGGCTTCGAGCCCGAGGACTTCTGCGGCAATCTCCCGGATGTGGTCGTCGCGCAGGCCTTTGACTGTGCATCTTTTTCTGTCGGCGCATCTCCAGTAGGCGTTTCTGTGACCGTCTGCCATCACCTGTGTCTGCTTTCTGTAGTTGCAGCCGCAGTGCTCGCAGCGGATCTTCGTGGTGAAGCAGGTGATGTCGTCCCGCGTGACCGGATGCGTTCTCCTGTAGTCGGATGCGCGTTTGCGGCATTCCGGCGTCCAGCTTTCCTTCTTCGCGTTTCGTTCCCAGTGGTGTTCAAGTTCGCTGCCGTCGATGAATTCGAAGAGCATGGTTCCGGCTTCGGGGATGGTTATCCGCCTTACCCGTTCGGAAAACACGTCCTCGTCGAATTCCGGTATGCCGAGCACTTTGGCGCATTCCTCTTTCAGGACGTCCTCCCGGATGATTCCGGTGTCGCACACCGGGCAGTTGTTCTTCTTGTGGGTGGTGCATGTCCAGAACGTGTACTTCTCGCCGAGTCGGCTCATCTTCGCGCGGTTTCTGCGTGTTGAGCGGACAAAGCTTCTGCCGCACCTGCCGCATTTGATTCTTGTGGAGAAGCAGTTCAATGTGAGTGCCTTGTTGGCGAAGCAGCCGAGTTCTCTGCGCCTTGCCATTTCTGACTGGACGTAGTCGAATGTCTCCTTGCTGATAATTGCTTCGTGCGTGTCTTCCACGTAGTACTGTGGCAGTTCGCCTCGGTTCTTCCGCCTGTGCTTTTCGATCGGGTCGCTGGTGAATTCCTTCTGGAAGAGCATGTTCCCCGTGTAGGTGATGTTCTCGAGTATCTTCTTGATGTTGGAATCCTCCCACCGGCATCCCTGCCGTGTGGTGATTCCTTCGGCGGCAAGCTCCCTCTCGGTTTCAAGCCTCGACTTCCCGTCAAGGAAGTTCTGGAAGATGCGGCGCACAACGGCTGCCTCCTCTGGAACAGGGACAAGGGTGTCGCCTTCCCACCGGTAGCCGTAGATCTGGAAATGTCCGCATGCGTCCGGCATTCCAGCCTGCATGCGTTTCCTGATTCCCCATTTCACGTTCGTGGAGATGCTTTCCGACTCGCTCTGCGCGAACGAGGCAAGCAGAGTGAGCATGACCTCGCCGTCGCCAGAGAGGGAATTGATGTGCTCCTTCTCGAACCGCACCTCGATGCCCAGCTCCTTCAGATGCCGGACGGTTTCCAGAAGGTCGACCGTGTTTCTGGCGAACCGGCTGATGCTCTTGGTGAGGATGATGTCAATCTTACCGGCTTCGCAGTCTGCGAGCATTCTCTGGAACTCGGGGCGCTTCACTGTACTGGTGCCGCTTATTCCTTCGTCGGCGTAGACACCCGCGTACTCCCATTCCGGATTCTTCTGGATGAGAGCCGAGTAATAGCTGACCTGTGCGGAAAGCGAGTGGTGCAGCTTCTCGGTCTCCATGCTCACGCGCGCGTATGCGGCGACCTTCTTTCGCTGGGGAAGAGCCTTGATTTCAGGCTCGATTTTCGTGATTTTCGGCATTGTATCACTCCTCGTATAATAAGTTTTGCAGACAGTTTTAAGTGAGTCTGCTTCGTTCACTTGTTTGTTGATCAGCAGGTTTTGAGATACCCGTGATATAATGCTGTCAGGTCGGCAGGGATAAGCTCTTTCACTCCTTGTTGAGCCGAAGGGCTGCTTCACGGAAAGTCAGTCCCCCTGAGCCGGAAGTTAGCTGCAAACTCATTAGCTGTTTGCCGGAAACACGGCCGCCCTTTTAGCAGTGAGGGATATCGCATTGGCCTTCTCCGGAGTGATTCTAATACGCGAGGTTGCTGATGCTCCGGTTATCATGGGTATCTGAAAGCCTGCCGACCTGAAAATTCCACTGCGGGGAGGTGATATTTTTGAATCCACTTTACGTTGGCATTGACGTGAGCAGCAAAAACAATGTTGCCTATCTTATGAAACCGGACGGCGCCAAACACAGCAGTTTTTCCGTGCAGAACAATCGCGGAGGTGCTAAACTGATGTCGGGGAGAATTGTATCGGCACTTACCGCGATGCGGCTCAATGACGTGGTGATTGGCCTCGAAGCCACTTCTATCTACGGTGACAGTCTGGTGTATGCGCTCCGGGAAGACGGC
>CALLZZ010000294.1 GCA_937858235.1 uncultured Clostridia bacterium | reverse complement strand
TCCGGCATCCTCGAGCTTGGTCATGTTGCCGTTGATGAGATACAGGTCGCCGCCTTTGTCCTCTGGAATGCGGTCGAGGTTTTCCAGCTCGCGGATATCGTTTGCTGACATCCAGCCGTTTTGCCTTGCCGTGGCGTAGCCGTTCATGCGGCTCTGGTAGTCGCCGCGGAGCAGTCCGTCCACGTTAAACTTAAAGAAGTAGTCCTTCTTCTCCTCGGGACGGAGCAGTGCTCTGCGCATGGACTGTTCCCAGCGGCTTACCCACGGATCGAGCGTGTACTTCACGAATTCCAGCGACTGCTGCTCGATATTGTTGTACGAGCTTTTATCCAGGTCGCCGATCATGTGCGGCGGAATCCGGAAGATACGCGCGATTTCGTCAATCTGGAACTTGCGCGTTTCTAAGAACTGCGCCTGTTCCGGAGAAATGCTGATCGGCGTGTATTTCATGCCTTCCTCAAGCACTGCGACTTTGTTGGAGTTCGACGAGCCACCGAAGGCGCTGTTCCAGCTTTCACGCACACGCTCCGGATCCTTGACCACGCCGGGATGCTCCAGAATGCCGCCGGGCGTCGCGCCGTTGGCGAAGAACTTACTGCCGTATTCCTCGGTCGCAATCGCAAGTCCGATGGCATTCTTGGCCATTGCAATTGGCGAATAACCGACTAAGCCATCAAAGCCGAGTCCGGGAACGTGAAGCACGTCCATTGGAGACAATCTCACGAGACTGCCTTTCATGGTGTGCGCCTCGTCGGTTGATGTCTGGTATTCGTAGTAGAGCTGGCCGTTTTCGTCGCGGTCGACGGTCATACGGTTCGGCATGAGCGGATAGAGTGTCATAACCTCGCCTTTACCGTTCCGGATAATCTGCGCGTAGGCATTGCCCCACAGCAATAAATGTGTCATGAGCGTTTCCCGGAATACGAAAGACGTCATCTCCGGGTTCGGTTCGTCGTGCAGCAGCTCATATAAAGGATGGTCGATTGCTTTTTCCTTCGAACCATTCTCGGTGTAGCGGTAAAGGTGAAGTGGCAGTCCGGCTATCGCTTCCGAGAGAATCCTCACGCACGAATAAACCGCCGTCATCTGCATGGCGGAGCGTTCGGTTACGGCTTTGCCACTTGTCGTTCCTCCGAAGAAGAAGCGGTAGCTGCTGCCAGCCGTCGAGTCTGTGGGAGCGTCGCGACCTCGGAACCATCTGTTGAATATGCTCATAACATTTCCTCCATTTGATTAAGGGCCTCCCGCAAAAGCAGAAAGCCCATGATTGCTATAAAGATCATTCATTTATCCTCGTTCAGATAAAAAGAATGCCACGGCTGTCATAGACAGAGGCAGTATTGTCGTTGCCGCAGCGGATCGCACGGTCGAGCGCCATGATCGTGGCGATTGCACCGTCAATCTTCTCGGTTGATTTCTCCTTGTCGGCCTTGATGTTCCCGGCAGGATCGGTGCGGATGAAGATGTTATCCATCATCCAGCGCAGAACCGGATGTCCGCCATGTGCGATACGCCTCTCCAGCACGAGCTTCATCAACTCTTTGGTCGGCGGGCTCATGTCCTTAAAACCTTGACCAAAGGGGACGACGGTGAAGCCCATGCCTTCGAGGTTCTGCACCATCTGCACAGCGCCCCATCGGTCAAAAGCTATCTCGCGGATATTAAACCGTTCGCCGAGGTTTTCGATGAACTTCTCGATGTAGCCGTAGTGAATGACGTTTCCCTCGGTCGTTTCGAGCACGCCGTGTTTCTGCCAGAGATCGTAGGGGACGTGATCGCGCCGAACGCGCAGGTCGAGCGTATCCTCCGGCACCCAGAAGTATGGGAGAACCGCATACTTGTCGTCCTCATCGAGCGGCGGGAATACCAGCACGAAGGCTGTGATGTCGGTGGTACTGGAGAGGTCGAGTCCGCCGTAGCAGACACGGCCTTCTAAATCATCCTCGTTGACCGGGAAGGCGCAGGCGTCCCACTTCTCCATCGGCATCCAGCGGACGGACTGCTTCACCCATTGATTCAGGCGAAGCTGCCGGAAGGCGTTCTCCTCGCCGGGATTCTGTTTTGCAGACTCGCACGCGGCCTTGACCTTGTCGATGCCGACCGTGATGCCGAGCGACGGATTTGCCTTCTTCCAGACCTTCGGATCCGTCCAATCTTCCGACTCATCCGCGCCAAAGATGACCGGATAGAACGTCGGATCATGCTTGCGTCCGTTCATAATGTCGAGCGCCTTCTGGTGCTGCTCATAGCAGATCGAGTTGGTGTCGTTCCCGGCGGTCGTGATCAGGAAGAACAGCGGCTGCATCCGGGCATCGCCGGAGCCCTTCGTCATAACATCAAAGAGCTTCCGGTTTGGCTGCGTATGCAGCTCGTCAAAGATCACGCCGTGCGTATTAAATCCATGCTTGTTTGCCACATCGGCGGAGAGCACCTGGTAAAAGCTGTGCGTCGGCAGATATTCCAGTCGTTTCTGTGATTCGAGGATCTTCACGCGTTTCGATAGCGCCGGACAAAACCGCACCATATCGACCGCAACGTCAAAGACGATCTTGGCCTGATTGCGGTCGGCGGCGCAGCCATATACCTCGGCGCGCTCCTCGCCGTCGCCGCAGGTGAGCAGCAGGGCGATGGCGGCGGCAAGTTCCGACTTGCCCTGTTTCTTCGGGATCTCGACGTAGGCGGTGTTGAACTGCCGATAACCGTTCTCTTTGATCACGCCGAACAGGTCGCGGACAATTTGCTCCTGCCAGTCGATCAGCTCGAACGGCTTTCCGGCCCAGGTGCCTTTGGTATGGCAGAGCTGCTCGATGAACAGGCAGGCGTAGTCCGCGAGGTTCTTGTCGTAATGGGAGGTCTTCTGCATGAATCGCGTGACCTTGTAGTGCTTCAGCTTTCGCATTGGCACGGAACATTCCTCCTTTCAGGCAAAATAAAAGACCGCCGAAGCGATCCGTCAAAATCTATCTCAGTACGAGAGCGAGAGCCGGTCAAGGCTCTGCTTTCGGAATATTCAATTTCAAAAGTTCAGTATTTGATCCTTTGATGGTCCTTTGGGAGACTTTAGAAGTCTCAGTTGTATTTCTTTAAGAGAAACGAGTAGGCAAGCTGGCTTGCTCCGTCCTCGGGCTCCATGTCCCAGCCGCGGCCATAGTGGAGTGTGACTTTGTCGTCGACGCGAAGTTCCATCTTGCTGATTCTGCCGCCGTCAATTCCGTAGTCTTTGGAAGGCTCCGGGTAGTGCTTCACCCAGTATTTAACGACCGTGCCTTCAATGAGCAGTGATTCTTTTTCCCACATGGTTAAACCTCCTCGCCGATAGTGAATTCGATGCCATTCCTGTGTTCCGGTTCCTTGCTACCGAAGCGGTGGTCGTTGGCCCTGGTGACGGTCTTGAGTCCGTTCATCATGCAGCCGAGGTTGGTGAGCCCGTAGATGCCGTCCATCAGGCCGGTGCTCTGGTCGGTCACCACAATCGTGGTGATTCCGGCTTTCCAGAGCGTTTCAATGAAGTCGCTGAGTTCATAATCCCAGGGAAGGTCGTCGATCTCGAATGCGTCTGCGCCGTTTCGCAGGTTCCTGTCGTACTGAACGAGCGCCTTGTTCTGTCCGGAGGTGAAAGGGTAAGGAAACTCGGCTTTCTCACGTTCGTCAAAGGCTTTCACGCTGTCCCAGTTGTCCGCTGCGATCATCGCGTCGCGGTTCTTTTCGCGGATGGCCTGCGCCTCGTTGTAGGCGATTGCCGTGTCTCTCATTTGTTCGAAGTAGGTGTTCTTTTTCATTGCGTTTTCCTCCTGATTTTCGCTTGTTTTCTGCGCCTTTCGGCATGTGTATATATCACTCTGTTCGGCACATATAGCAAGTCAATTTGACCAGATAAATTGATAAATTTCAGTGTTCGAAATCAGGATTTTCCGGCGTCGCCGGTCATGATAAAATGCACGTATTCCTTGCGGTGTTCCTCGATAAAGAGAACCAGTTCGTAGTAGTTTCGGTCAAAGGCGAGCCGCTGCACGTAGGGCAGGTCGAACATGTTCGTAAGCCCGGTGTCGCGGATCGTGAGGATCTGTTCCTTCACTTTCTCGTCCATGTCAGTCCACCACCTTCCGTACGATGTCCTCGCCGTAAATCACGTTAAGGTCGCTGCCATTGTCCCAGTGGACCAGAAGGCTGCCGGTGTCGTCAATGCCGTAGACTGTGCCGCGGGTTCCGGCAGGAGGAGCCTGAATGTCGTCCATCTGCACCAGCTCCACACGTGTGCCATTCGGATATGTTTTCTTCAGCTGTTCGAGCTGTTCTGGTCTAATCATTTTCATACCTGCACCTCCTCGCTGTTGGTTACTCCCTCAGCGGTTCCTCCAGCAGTTTCTTTCTTGGGAGCGCCGTCCTTCCAGCTGGAGTTGCCTTCAAGGTTTTGGAGCAGTATCTTGCGTTCCTGCTTGTATTCGTTGCCGATGAATCCGAGGCGGAGCAGGAAGCAGCGGAATGCGTACTTCTCGTTGGTG
>CALLZZ010000293.1 GCA_937858235.1 uncultured Clostridia bacterium | reverse complement strand
GGACGCCTCCGAATATGGGTCAGAGCGACCTGGAACGGTTTTGCCATCAGTACGGCGGCGATGCTTTTGATCAGGTCACCGGGGAGGAAGGGAAGGGCGGTGGTAAGGAGGGCGGTGCGCCAGCTGATGTCTGCAAAAAATTTGTACCAGGTTGCCCCCAGCAGATCGATGACCGGAATGCCGATGCAGATGGTCACCAGCAGGTAACGGGGGAGAGCGTACTCCTTGCCCTTGAGGAGGGCGATGAGGTAGGCGGCGATAAGGAAGCCAAGGATGTAGCCCCCAGTAGGACCTACCAGTTCACTGAGACCACCGCGGCCACCAGAATAAACCGGAATGCCCACCGCCCCCAGGAGAATCCACACCAATACAGTCAGGGCGGCCTTGCGACGATCCAGCAGCAGAGCGATGAGGTTGAGGATCAAGGTCTGTGCGGTAACGTTGACCAGGGTGACCGGGATGGGGAAGGCCAAATAAGCGGATGCAGAGAGTAGGGCCGCCAGCAGGGCCATCTGAGTGAGATCATGGATATTCCATCGTGTAGTTTGCATGGTTGATTCCTCCAGTTTTGTAGGGATTGGATGGGTGTAGTATACTGCGGAGGAATCGAAATGTCAACCATAATTATTTAATGGTTGACAAATGAAGGGAACAGGATAGAACGAATCCCCACAACGTCGGATCGCCATGGGGATGTTAAAGGTTCGTTACCGTGTTGCTATGACTTCTGTTTCCGTAAAGTCGAAGGCGACGCTGTCGACTATCTTACCGGTTTCGTGGTTGTAGACGACGATATTGAGGCCGGGGTCAGACAGAGCGCGTTTAGTGCCATCAACGGTGATAGAGCAGACAGGGGTAAAGGGCGTGTCATCACTGGTAAGGGTGCAGGAGATGCCATCGGCCAAGGTGACCGACTGGGTAACCGGTTTCCGGCTCCACTGATCGGCCAAGACGGTTCCGTGTTCCACAGCGGCTACATAGCAGCCACCAGCGGTGACTCTTGGGTCCAGTCCGAACTGTTCCATACTCCGCTTTATATCGTCGGGATAAGCACCGGTACCGGCGCCATTGACGGCTACGAGAACCGAGTAGCGGCTGCGATAGAGCTTGGACAGGTAGGCCTTAAAATCAGTTTCCTGAGTGAGATAGGAGTCATTTACCTCCTGCTGGTAGAGCAGCAAACCTGCGTCCATATAGGCGTATTTGGGGTTTGTTCGGGCGTCAATCACCGGGGTGGATGCAGCCAGGTAGCTGCCCAGGTAAGCGGTAAGCTTCTGAGCGCCCCACAGATTCAAATGGGTGGGGGATTTTTTCAGGTTGTCTACGGCGTAGTCGTACCCAATGGCGTCCCCAAGGGTGGTTGTGTTGAAGTCTAGATAAGGGACGTCATATTCCTTGGCCAGAGCCTGTACGGTGTTGCACTCCTCCACGGACCATTCGATGCGCGGGGTTTTCAGAAAGGTCAGGGAGAGATTTTGATCCTGACAGAGTTGCTCCACGGCCTGAAGGAAGAACAAGGCCTCCTCCTTGGGCTGGGCGCAGACTGCGGTGCGCTCCGTGTCCAGGGGCAGATAGGTTCCCCTTGCGCCCTGACCGGGTTGGAGAGAAAAGCCGCGGCGGAGATCGGAGCGATCCTGAAGAAAGTAGGTGAAGTCATCCTCATCAAGGTCGTACCAGCGGTCGTGGTAGGCCAGAATGGGCAAGAGATAGCTGGCGGCAGTGGGGGCGGTATCTGTACCGGCTGCTTCGTCCGCCTTTTCCTCCCACTTGACGTGGTCTTGAATGGCCTCCCACTTGACGGAGGACAAAGGCATGTAGTCAAAAGCCTTGCGATAAGTGGATTCCTCACACTGCTGAAACAGCTCGGTTACCTCCAGCACCACTGCCTTGAGATTGGGCTGGGTACGCAGGGCGTCCTTGAGCAGGTAGTAGGATGCCATCATAGGCTGGCGTTCCGTTCCCAGGCTATAAGCGCGAATGCCCTGTTGTTGGTATAGCTGCATGGAGGAGACGCCGCTGATAACCTGGCTGCTGCCTAGAATCAGGGTATCAATGCTGTCCTCCTCCAGGGCGTAGAAGCCGCTGACAGTGTCGGAACTTTTCCAGGTTCCCCGCCACTTGGGGAGAAAGATCAGGGTGATCGAGGAAAAGAGCAGAACCGCGATCAGGAGAAAAATGAGGAGCTTTACAGCACGGCTCAAACCTCGTTTTATGTTCATTTTGGTACCTCCGTACTGTAGAAGTGGGGGAAATCAGTCCACAAAGTGAACCACATTAGATTTGCGCGCCAAGGCCTTTCCAGGGGCTGCCGGCCAGCCCAGAACGATCATAGCCCAGACATTGTGGGTTTTAGGGATCTGGTATCGGTCTAGTTCAGCGCGGATATCAGGCTCGTCACAAATGGTCATCAGAGCGTTGATCCAGGTTGCCCCCAACCCGAAGGAGGTGGCAGCCAGCAGGATGTTTTCGGCAGCGCAGGAGGCATCCTGAATCCCGTCGGCGTTGCGGCGGTCATTGGAGACCAGAATCAGCGCCTGAGGATTTTTGAAGCCGAAGAAGGTGGTGTTGCAGCGCTCAGAAACGCTCTGAATGAGGCTTTTCAGCGCCTGAATTTCCGGTTGGGTGGTGAGAACGGTAAAGCGCCAGGTCTGTAAATTGTGACCGCTAGGGGCGTTCCAGCCTGCCTTCACCAGCGTTTCGATGAGACGGCGGGGAATGGGTTGATCGGTGAATTCTCGGATGCTGTGCCGAGCCATGATGTTTTCCATCACCGGGTTGGTGAGCTTCAGGTCACCGGAGTCTGCCCACATCCGATGCAGTTCCTTCCGATCCAGTTTTCCCATAGCGTTTCGGGGAAGTGCATCCACAAAGACGAACTTTTTGGGGAGCTTGTACTTCTCCAGCTTGGGGGAGAGGAATTTGGTGACTGCAGCTGGGTCAAAAGTGCTGGTTTCCGGAACCAGATACAGGGCGGGGATTTCGCCCAGTACACCGTCCGTATCCTTCACACCGATACAGGCGCATTCCACAATGCCAGGGCACTCGGAGGCAGTGTTTTCAATCTCAATGGGAGAGGCTTTTTCGCCGCCTACGTTGATGATGTCGTCAGCACGACCCAGCATGTAGAGGAACCCATCCTCGTCCCGCCAGACCAGATCGTTGGTGACCAGCCAGCCGTCTTGCAGAGCCTGATCAGTCAGCTCCGGCTGACCCAGATAACCGATCATTTGCATCTGACCCCGGAGGGAAAGACGGCCTACCACGTCGGGGCCGGAGCCATCCAAGGGGGTGCTGTCGGACTGGGACAGGAGCCGCACCTGAATTCCCTCCAACGGGTGGCCAACAGCGGCCACCTTGTCCAGCTGCCGATTCACATGGAGGAAGAGACAGCCGCCGGTTTCGGAGGAACCCCAGGTGTTAAACAGCTCGGTGTGAGGGAGTAATTGCGTAAGGTGGCGCTTCTGCTGCACGCTGAGGGAGCCGGCACCGAATTCGATGTAGCGGAGCTGACCAAAAATGCGGTTAGCCCGATCCCCCATCTGGCGAAGCATCATGTCCATCGAGGAGGGGACGCAGGCCAGAGCGTTGCAGTGGAAGGTTTCAATGTTGAGTTCAGTCTCCCGGGCGAAGGCAAAGCCGTTCTGGAGTACCATGGTGCCACCAGCCAGCAGGCAGGCCCGCAGAACCCGCATCCCGAAGGAGTGGTTCAGAGGCAGGGGCAGCAGCAAGATGTCATCGTTCCGCATCCCGATCCCGGTGAGGGTGTTGTGCATGTTGGCGGAGATGCAGCGGAGGGTGTGACAGGCGCCCTTAGGCCGTCCAGTGGTGCCGGTGGTGAAGAGCAGCTCCACCAGCCGGTCGGGATTGACCACGCTGGGCAGCGCTTCCTTGTTTTCTGCCACTGCAGCGACGATTGCGTCGGTGTAAGTGAGGGTAGCGATCTCCTCCGGGACCTTCTTGGCGGTGGAGAGGTAGTATTTTGCTCCGGTGAGTTGGTGGATATAGGACAGGGTAGCAGGCTTAGGGTTCCGATCCACGGGTACCGTAGTACCACCGATCATCTGGACAGCCAGCAGACCGATGAGGTATTCAGGACGGGAGGCTCCGGTAAGCATGATCCGATCTCCTTCGGTGACCCCTAGAGACTGGAGGTAGCCGCCCAGCAGGGTTACCTGACGGTGGAGTTGGGCATAGGTGAGAGATTGATCCCGAAAGTGGACGGCAATTTTGTCAGGCTGCTCAGCAGCATGGCGGTTCAGCACGTCAATCAACGTGGTCATTCCGCGCTCACCCTCTCCAACAGCGCTGCCATGGCGTCCAGCGAGTTAAAGTTCTGGGGTACGATTTCCTCGTAAGGGATCAGAATGCCCAGTTCCAGGGAGATGGTAGAGATGATCTCTACCAGCACGATGGATTCCAAAATGCCGTCATCCACCAGCGCATTGGATTCGGTAAAATCGATTTCCGGGAAGTTTTCATTCAACAGTGCTAACAGTTGTTCTTTCATTTTGTGTAGTCTCCTTTGAAGATGGTTAGAAATTCATATAGACAAAGCTGCTGGCGTCGTAGCCGGCACCATATATACCGAGGATCAGAATACCAGCCAGGGCGGCGAACCAGATGATCCAGCGCACGGGCAGTTTTAAGTTGGCGATGCGATCCCGAACGGAGCCATGTTTGATCTGCATCTGCTCCACCACCAGCAGGAAGGTGATGAGCAGGAGGGCGAGGATGAAGTTAGCGCGGTTCAGCCCTGCGGTGTACAGAGAACCGTCCCAGAAAACCCAGGGGTTAAACTGGGTGAACATGCGGCGGAAGATGTCCAGGGAAACCTGAAAGTTGTCCGGTACCGTAATCAGCCGTCCGAAGGAGAAGATCAAGGTGGTGCGAACCATCTGGAACCGATGCCAGGCGGTGGAATCATGATCAATGCCCAGGCGGGCGGTCAGATGATGGGGCTGAAACACTGTGTCCACAATCAGGAAGCAGGCATAGTAGAGCCCCCAGATCAGGTAGCAGAACTTCACGCCATGCCACATGCCGGTGAGGAGCCAGACGACACCCAGAGTGACCACGGTTACGAAGGCTCTTGCCAGCTTGGGGTTGGCGTGTTTTTTGATTTTACCGCTGATCTTAATGAGATGCGGAGAGACCGCCAGAGGGAAGTAGACGTAATCCTTCATCCAGGCGCAGAGGGTGATGTGCCAACGGCGCCACCATTCCGCAACGCTGCGGGAGGTGAAGGGGTGATCGAAGTTTTTGGCGATGTTGATTCCGAAGAGCTCAGACACCCCGGTGGCGATGTCCATGCAGCCAGAGAAGTCAGCATAGAGCTGGAAGGTGCTGAAAAGTGCGGTGACCCAGAAGGTGAGCCCTTGATGTATCTGATAGTTGTCCACAACGCCGGTGACAAAAATGTTCAGCCGGTCAGCGATAACCAGTTTCTTAAAAAAGCCCCACAGAATCAGCTGTATGCCGCGGCAGAAATGATCCCAGGAAAAGGGAGATTCCTGTAAAAATTCCTTCCGCAGCTCCCGATATCGGGCAATCGGCCCCTGCAAAATATGGGGGAAGTAGAGGACGCAGAGAAGGAAGAGCGGGATGCTCTGTTCGTGCTGCTGCTTGCGCCAGTAAACGTCCAGGAGGTAGCCGATGATGGACAGGGTGTAGTAGGACAGACCCAGGGGAGCAATGATATCCCAGGCATTGACAGAGCCGGTGAGGGCACAGTAAAGTCCGGAGAGGAGAGAACCGAAGTATTTACAGTAGCCGTAGATCAGCAGAACCACGACAATGGCAAAGACAACCATCCGTCGACACCGTTTCCGGTACCGCACCTGAAGCACCGCCTTTTCCTTGCGCTCCGTGATCCCTTTAAGCGCCTCGTCCATCTCGTTGTAGAGGCGGATCATTCGCCGGGAGCACAGCCAGGCGAACAGAGCGGTACAGAGGACAAAGATCAGCTTCTGCCACCCAGCGAAGAGGTAGAAAACGATGCTGGCCAGCAGAAGAATAAAGCCTCTGGGGTGGAGGGCGCCGGTGTGACGCTGGGCGTTGACACGCTTGCCTGAGGGGAGCAGCTCCCGATAGCGGCGCATGGGGACGATATAATATACGGCTACAGCCGCCGCCAGGAAGGCGAGAAACGGAAAGGATGTAAAAACCATGAGTTTCCTCCGGAAAATAAGACATTCTGCGTCAAAGGTCTGCAAAATAAGACGAGTTGTGACAAGACATTATGAAAAATAGTATAGCATTTTTTCTGCGGGAAGGCAAGATGGATAAGCGGACAAAATGTAGGGGAAATTTCACCGTCTGTGGCAATTCTCGACGGGGTGTGCTATAATATCGGTTATTATTTGGAAAGGAACAGGCAGAGTATGGCACGTGAACTGAGCCGGCAGCAGTTGATCGAGCGGAGCGTGATCAAAAAGTACCGGAAAGAGCTGTGGAATCCCTTTATTGCGGCGATCAAACGGTACCAGCTAATTCAGGCGGGGGATCGGGTAGGGGTGTGCATCTCCGGGGGAAAGGACTCGATGCTGATGGCGAAGCTGATGCAGCAGCTGCAACGGGTCAGCGATGTCCCCTTTGAGGCAGCCTACTTTGTTATGGACCCGGGGTACCATCCGCGCAATCGGCAGAAGATCCAGGAGAACGCGGCGATATTGGGAATCCCCATTCAGATATTTGAGACCAACATATTTGCGGTCACGGAGCAAGAACCGAAATCCTACTGCTACCTGTGCGCTCGTATGCGCCGGGGGCATTTGTACAGCATCGCCCAGGGACTGGGCTGCAATAAAATCGCCCTGGGGCACCACTTTGACGACGTGATCGAAACCACGCTGATGGGGATGCTCTACGGCGGACAGATTCAGGGAATGATGCCCAAGCTCCACAGCACCAACTTCCCGGGGATGGAGCTGATCCGCCCCCTGTACTGTGTCCGGGAACGGGATATTATCGCCTGGCGGCGGTATAATCAGCTGGAGTTTATCCAGTGCGCCTGCCGGATGACAGAGAAAACCGCAGAGAACTTAGACGGCATCGGTTCGTCGAAACGGCAGGAGGTCAAGGAGCTGATCCGTCGGCTCAGTGAGGAAAATTCCCAGGTGCCCCAGAACATTTTTCGCAGCATTCACGCGGTCAGTCTGGATACCATGATCGGCTACAAGGCCGGCGGAGTGGAGCATAGCTTTTTGGAGCGTTATGATGAGCGCCCGGCTCAGGAGGAGGAGTAAACCCCATGGAACAAGCATTTTCCCGCACAGAGCGGTTGCTGGGGCCGGCAGTGATGGAACGGCTGGCGGCAGCCCGGGTAGCGGTATTTGGATTGGGCGGGGTAGG
>CALLZZ010000292.1 GCA_937858235.1 uncultured Clostridia bacterium | reverse complement strand
ATACCCGCTGGTGATCTTATTGTTTTTGTAGCGCCCCTCGCTGTCCAACTGGCTGCCGGGGGACGCGTTGCAGCTGTAGATTGCCCCGCCGCCAGCACAGATGCCCACGTTACTGTCCTGAATGTACATAACGCCCTTTCGGCGGTACTTTCCCGGCAGGTCAGCGTACTTTTTGCCTACCCAAACCACATCTGCCTTGCCCTTGGGTATATTGGTGGCTCCACTCATGGACCTGGCAACGGTGGACTTCTTCCTTAGGATGTTAACGTCCGATCCGCCAACAGCATCCCGGTGACTAACCATCTTCCCACTGGGCAGAATTCCGGCCTCCTGGTAGGCGATAGAGGCTGCCGCCGCACAGGTGGTAGTCTTGCTGCTGACCAGCTGAGCATAGGTTTTCGCGCCGCTCTTGTGGGCGCAGGCCAGCGCTACGATTTTCACATATACTTTGTCGGCTGCCTCCGCTGCTGTGGTCAGGTAGTGGATTTTTTGCGCCGTGGTCAAGTGACTCATCTCTACCGCCGCCTTTCTTTTTTTAGTACGTCGATCGCCTGGGTAATCACTTCCGGGACCGGCACCCCCATCAGCCCCACATTTTCCACGATGGAGATCAATTCGTTGGCGCTGAAAGCAATGCACACAGCATCACGGATATAGCTTGTACCAATTGCGACGTCCAGCCTATTGGCTACCAGCACAATCAGGAGCGTTACACCTTTTCGGATCAGCCCCTTAAAACAGGCGTTACTCTCCAGGGCGCCAGTATCGGATTTCCGACTCTTGTGGAACACCCCGGCGCAGATCAGCCCGGTGATGTAGTCCACCGCCATGAAGATCACCAGCGTGGTCAGACCGGAATCCCAGCCACCGAACAGGGAGGCAATAGTAGCTCCGGCAATACCGGCTGCCGCGCAAATCGTTTCTTTCATATGCAATCCATCCCTTCTAGTCTGTTATTACTTTCTCCCAAGTCAAATCCGCCATCAAGTGGTAGCTCACATTTTCTTCTGGGTGCTCTTCGTGTGCATTGATTTCCGATATGATTTTCTCGTATTCGTCTTGCGTAATTGCAACCTCCCCAGGGCTTGTCCCGATAGACGCTGTGTAATTTCCTTGCGTCGTCTTGTAATAGTTCAATTTAGTTCACTTCCTATGCAATTGGATATGTGATGGAAAACGTATACGTCCCAGCACCGCCTTACTGGATGCGCAGGCTGCCGCCCGCACCAACACCAATGCGCATATTGCGTGTATAACTGCTGGCCCAGTACGCCGCTGTTGTATAAATTCCAACACCAGTCTGTGGTGCAGGGACCTTTGAGCTGTCCAGCACGTTGGTCATGTCGGATACCGTGCCACTAAGCGCAATGCTTCCGTGAACTAGGCACCAGCCAACTTTTTTTACGACGGTAATAAATCCACTATCTACGACTTTTTACCCACTACATTTCCTCCTTTTATACAATAAGTTCGTGCGTCACTTCTTCTTCACAGGCCGCTCCACAACTAGCGATGTACGCGCCACCAAGCGTAGCTGTAATTTCTGCAATAATTGTCAGCATCCCGTCAACCACAACCGGGTCTCCGATCTGCAACCTGGGATCAATGGTTGCTGCATCGGATTTCCATCCGAGATAGGTAAAGCCTTCTACGTAGCCAAGTACGTTAATTGCGAGGTTTGACGATGCCGCAGACAACGGCCAGTCAACTGTTAGCGTATGTCCGACCCGAGCGACGAAGTATATGTTTTGTCATCGGCTCCATTTACGCGCACCTTTTGGATCGATTCATACAGACCCAAACAATCTAAATCTGCGATTTTATGGGAGTCGATGAAGATCATGCTGTTGCTCTCATCCTCATATAGTAATTTGCCATCGTTAGTCTCTATTGGTTCGTTGTTTGCATTATCAATATAAATGTCTGCGTCGAGGTTGTAGATCGCGCCGATGTTATTCAGCGGGATAACCTTGATTTTCTTGCCTAACTCATCCGCCGCCAGATTAGCGCTAGATTGCGCAGTGCAATAGCCCGCACAATTGCGTAACGACATTTTGTTTATATCGTCCTCCGTAAATGTTACATCATCTGCTCTATCTCCATCTGTATAGGTTAGTCCTGTTATTCCACTAACGAGTGACATTATTTTGGCCGGATGTAGTGGGTAGGATAGCGTAACACCTAATTTTGTGGCAGCCTGCTTTACCGTATAGCTGTCCAGCACGGCAATTTTGTCATAGCACTCCAGGGAGAGCCAGCCGTTTGTATCGCGGCGGCGCACATCAATGTACCCCGTCCCGATGCAAATGCTGTTAAATGATCCGGACATAATCGGCTCGTTCCGATCATCCACGATATTGCTATCCGTTTCATCGGCCAGTAGCCAATCCCCGTCGCGTGGATAAATTGTGCAATACACTTGCACCTTTGCCGCCTGCGCCGGATTATTAATTGGCAAATAGGAAAACTCTAGGCACGAGCTGGAGCACTGCCCCACGCAGAACGCATCTGTGTAAAAGGCCGCTGTAATGGTGGGGCTTGCTGCAATATGTTCCGGCGGGATTATACTCCCCATTAATGTAAATGGAGAACACAGAGCGATAGATTCTGTTGTAGGCAATTTGCTTCCATGCATTGCTAGTTTGTATCATATTTGCACCTTCTCTCAATCCATAGTCGTAAGGGAAAAAGAGAGCACCCAATAGCCCGAGTCTGCCGTATTTTGCAAGTCATCTTTAATGCTGCTGGCCATGCATAGTCTGTCAAGCTGCATACGCCATCGCTCAAAGAGGATGCCTCGTAACTCTGCAACACATTTTCCATGGCATAAATCGGGATATCCCCCTTATCTATGTAGTGTGAGTGATCACGAATGATCTCCGAGCGCAGGAGATTTTTCATGCCATCCTGCATCATCTAGTAGCGGGTCATGATCACCTTTTGTTTATGCCAGATGGATGTAAGCGCCCCAGTCAGGATGGACGCACAAACCGCCACAACGATCTGCGGAATGTACTCAACCAACTCAATCACCTAATTTTTTAAAATCTGTTGCCCCAGTCGATGCACGCAATCAGACTCAGCATCGTAACCACCGCGCCGCTCTTATCGTGGGTGGTCTTTCCGGTCAACAGGTGCTCTGCATTCACCATGTCGGCGGTCAGGTCAATCAAAGTCTGTGCGCCGTAAACTACTTTGTTATATGCCATCTTTTATTACCCTCCGGTTGTAAAAGTTGTTCCACCAGCACCATTGTTGGTTTCTCGTGTCGGTATCGTGTGGATTAGCACATCTTCCAACAGGTGCTTGTCCGCAAGTTCCAGGCGCTGGGGACGTAATCATAGGCGTTACATCGTAACTGCCCTCATAGTCCACGTACTCTCACCGTGCCGCCACACCATTAAAGACCTTTGGAAACCCACTGATCCAGTTACGGAACACCGTGGAAAAACATCTGCCAGTGCTTCCTCTTGTGTCAAGCGAATTGTTATGATATTGCCGCCAATCGACACCTCATCCAGCGTCTTCTCCAACACGGTCCGGCCGTCTTGTCGGTAAGTGATGTGCAACGCTGCCAGTTCAACGCCGTTTAGTTCCTCCGGAAGCGCAAAGCTGTGGATTGGCGTCGTGCCGCGCAAGAAAAGCACAGTTGCTACTTTGCTTTGCGTCCACTAAATTGATCCCCTCCCTGTAAAATAGATGCGCAGACCGTTACATGAAACTGCAGCATGCATTTGATCAAGTCGATCACCTGATCTCTTCCAGATACTAACATAATCATTGTCCATTAGTCCGTACTACCAAACGCATACGCAGCAAACGCTTGACAACATTTCCACTGTGTTGCACTATATCGCGGTAGGATGGCATAAAAAAGAGCCGTCTTTTCAAACGACTCCATTACATCCCGTTTTTAAGCGCTTTCTGTACCATGGCCCATGCCTCCTGCGCTGTCAGCTCGTCACCCTGATCGCGCAGGCCGTTCGCCAAGTTCACGAGAATATCGCTCATTCGCTGTTTCTTGCTTCTGAGCTTGCGCACTCTCCAACCTTTCCCAGCTGCGAATAGTCGCTTTCCAGTCTTTCATCTGGTTCTTCCCGACTAAAGCGAGTCTATATAATCGGACGAAATAAGGTTGAACTTAGACCAGAAAACCCAGCATATCCCGTTCAAACATACGAAAATGAAGAGTTAAACTATATATGAATTTTATTGACCAGTTAAGGCAGTTCTCAAGCCGCATTGTCAGCATGAGCGACAACATTTTAACGAAGGAAGTGATTAAAGCCTCTATCATCATGCCACCTTTCTCCATGCTAGGTTATGATATATTGAATCCAGAAGAATTTGTTCCTGAGTATACGGCAGATGTTGGTATCAAAAAGGGCAAGAAAGTGTACTGCGCTGTCGTAAAAGACGGGGAACCAGTTATCCTGATTGAGGTTAAGTCTGTAAACGAAAACCTAGAGAAATACGGCTCCCAACGTTTCCACTACACCAGCGCATCCGGGTATTACTTCGGAACGCCTAAAACCACCCGTTTCAAACGTCCGCTTCATTTACCTGGATCGACTTTCATGGTGCTAACAGAGTACCGCTATTGGCAGCAAAGTCAAAAGCAGGCACTCGGCGATGCATGGCAGGGAACAGCTGATGATAACCGGGTTTTTACTACTGACGATGGGCATCCCATGTTCCCGATAACACCGATGTGATGACTTCAAAAGTTTACTGACCGTGTGGGGTTCCCACGCATATCAATCCAATCTCTGCGACACACGTATGCCAGCTTAATGATCGCGGACGATGTACCGATCGTTGAGGTGGCAAGCCAACAAGGTCATGCAAAAACCAGCACCACAGCAAATGTCTATGCCCATGTCATCGCATCTGCAGAGGCCAAGGCTGTGCAAACGTTTGACCGCTTCACTGATCTTGTAGCGCCAGAAACCGAAGCGGAGCAAGTCATTCCAATATAATAAACACAAAACAAGCACCAAAACCTAAAATTGATTCCGTTGGATAAAAAAAGGAAAACCCTGTAACCGCAATGGTTACAGGGTTTTTGTGGAGCTGCTATCCAGATTTGAACTGGAGACCTCATCCTTACCAAGGATGCGCTCTACCGGCTGAGCTATAGCAGCGAATTGGCGACCCGGATCGGACTTGAACCGACGACCTCTAGCGTGACAGGCTAGCGTTCTAACCAACTGAACTACCGGGCCAACTTTGCAAACAATATATGAACAACAAATGTTGCGACTTACGTGGCAGGGGCAGAAGGAATCGAACCCTCGGCACGCGGTTTTGGAGACCGCTGCTCTACCTGCTGAGCTATACCCCTATCTAGATAAGGCCTTGCACAACTCTGATTAAACACTGGTGGGCCTTCGGGGGCTCGAACCCAGGACCATCCGGTTATGAGCCGGACGCTCTAACCAACTGAGCTAAAGGCCCAAATGAGAGTTTAGAATAAATGCCACCACACGAAGACACCGCGTGGCGGCATTTATGGCTCCCCAAGTAGGACTCGAACCTACGACAACGCGGTTAACAGCCGCGCGCTCTACCAACTGAGCTATTGAGGAATATAAAGAGGAGCCGGGTCTTGTTGACCAGACCCCTCTATGTGTTGGCACTACCAATTTTCCCGGGCCGTCTCCAGCCAAGTATCGTAGGCGCA
>CALLZZ010000291.1 GCA_937858235.1 uncultured Clostridia bacterium | reverse complement strand
GAACGTAGCAGATGCTAAAAACGAATTTAACGAAATTATGTGAGGAAAAATCCTCTGCTCGCCAAAGCAGGCTCGCATTTTTCTTCTAAAAACAAGGAGGACTATATTATGGCAAATATGCAAAACAAGACAAAAGTTATCACAGGTGTAAATTCAAGACTTTCTTACTTCCACGGTTGGGAGCCAGTATCCATTAACGGTGGTCCAGAAAAGTACAGTGTATCTGTTCTTATCCCAAAGGATGATACAAAAACCATTAATGCTATCAATGCGGCTGTTGATGCAGCTATCGAGGAAGGTATCGCAAAGTTTGGTGGCAAGAAACCAAACAAGGCTGCAATTAAACTACCCCTGCGTGATGGAGATATAGAGCGTGATGATGAGGCTTATAAGGGACATTACTTTATCAATGCCAACAGCAAAACTGCACCACAGATTGTTGACAGAAGTGTTAAGCCGATTCTAGATCGCAGTGAAGTATATAGTGGCTGTTATGGCAGAGTTTCTCTTAACTTCTATGCATTCAACTCCAACGGCAACAAGGGTGTAGCTTGTGGTCTAGGTAACATTCAAAAAATTAAAGACGGTGAACCTCTTGGTGGCAAGACTTCTGCAGCGGATGATTTTACAACTCTTGTGGATGAGGACTTCCTTGCCTAATAGAAACAATAAACTTGATGGTGGTAGAGGTCTTCCCTCTGCCACCTTTATTCATTTAGGAAGGAGACCACTATGGAAAATTTAGAGATTGATATTGAAACCTATTCATCTACTAATCTTCAAAAGAGTGGGGTTTATCGCTACGCAGAAGCAGCTGATTTTGAAATCATGTTGTTTGGCTATGCCGTGGATGGTGGTGATGTTAAGGTAGTTGATTTAATGGCAGGAGAAAAGATTCCAAATGAAATCATCGAAGCCTTAATGGATGAGAGCATTACAAAATGGGCATTCAATGCTCAATTTGAGCGTATCTGCCTTTCAAGATATTTGTTCGACATTGGAGTAAGCCTTGATCCCTTTTATGATAACCATCCCCTCTCAAAGGAACTGGCAAGATATCTAAACCCTTCATCGTGGAAGTGCTCAATGGTGTGGTCTGCTTATATGGGGCTACCTCTCTCACTTGAAGGTGTGGGAGCAGTTCTAGGGCTTGAAAAGCAAAAACTGACGGAGGGCAAAGACCTAATACGATATTTTTGTGTTCCATGTTCTCCCACAAAAACAAATGGCGGTAGGACTCGTAACCTACCAACGGATGAGATAGATAAGTGGCAGAAGTTTAAAGACTATAACAAGCGTGATGTTGAGGTAGAAATTCAGATACAACAAAGGCTGATAAAGTTTCCTGTGCCAGAAGATATTTGGGATGAGTATCATCTCGACCAAGAAATCAATGATCGAGGCATAAAAGTGGATATGGATTTCGTAAAACAGGCCATCACCATGGATGAAATTTCCCGCAAAAAACTGATGTCAGCGATGCAGGAGATAACCCATCTCGATAACCCTAACTCTGTTCAGCAGATGAAAGGTTGGCTTGCTGAGAATGGTCTAGAAACAGACACCCTTGGCAAAAAGGCGGTGGCAGAGCTTTTAATTGATGCACCGGAGGATTTAGCAGAGGTACTTAAACTCCGTCAGCAACTGGCAAAATCATCGGTTAAGAAATATACAGCGATGGAAAATGCCGTTTGTAGTGATTCTCGTGCTAGAGGAATGTTTCAGTTTTACGGAGCTAATAGAACCGGTCGCTTTGCAGGAAGGCTTGTGCAATTACAAAACCTCCCTCAAAACCATATGCCTGACTTAAAAGAGGCTCGAAACATAGTAAAAAACGGTGATTATGAAACCCTTGAAATGCTTTACGACGATACACCAGACACGCTCTCACAGCTGATTCGTACAGCCTTTGTGCCAAGGGACGGCAATAAGTTTATTGTTGCCGACTTTTCAGCTATTGAGGCTCGTGTGTTGTCATGGCTTGCCGGTGAAGCATGGCGAACGAATGTATTTGCAAGCGGTGGTGATATCTACTGTGCATCTGCCTCCCAGATGTTTAATGTTCCCGTTGAAAAGCATGGTATAAACGGGCATCTAAGGCAAAAAGGTAAAATCGCAGAATTAGCTCTTGGCTATGGCGGCTCAGCTGGCGCACTAAAGGCTATGGGAGCAATCGAGATGGGACTTGAAGAGGAAGAACTAAAGCCCCTTGTAAATGCCTGGAGACAAACCAATCCCTACATCGTAAAGTTCTGGTGGGATGTTGATAGGGCTGCAAAAAACTGTATAAAGAATAGACAATCTCAAGAAACGCACAATATTAAGTTCTACTATAAAAGCGGTATGCTGTTTATTGTTCTTCCTTCTGGAAGAGAGCTTGCCTATGTCAAACCTCGTATCGGTGAAAATATCTTCGGTGGTGAGTCTGTGACTTATGAGGGTGTAGGCGGAACGAAGAAATGGGAAAGAATCGAAAGTTATGGACCAAAATTTGTAGAGAATATTGTTCAAGCAATCTCCCGTGATATTTTGATGTATGCCATGAAGTCACTCCGAATGTGTAGCATAGTGGCTCATGTGCATGATGAAGTTATCATTGAGGCAGACCCCCGAATGTCAATAGATAGCGTATGTGAGCAAATGGGCAGAGTTCCTCCCTGGGCAAAGGGGTTGCTTCTTAATGCAGATGGTTACGAATGCGATTTTTATAAAAAAGATTTATAAAACCATCAGATTTCACCTCCCGCCGTGGCTACCAGGTAGGAGGTGTTTTTTATGAATATTTTTCAAGTCACAGATAGTAGCCAAATACATGGTGAAGCAATGAAGATGACTAACAGCCAAATGCAGAAAGAGGCTGATTACTATATGGCTCAAAAAATACTTAAACAGCTTTTATCTGCGGAGTTAATTTCACTGGATGAATTCGACAAAATTACAGAGCTGAATCGTAATAAATTCTCACCTGTTTTAGAAAAGATAATGCCCTAAAACACTTGCTATTACTGGCCTTTAGAGCGAATATGTCATATACCGAAAGCGAGGTGAGATGATGAAAAAGATGTTCAAAGTTGATAATATAGCAGCCACTTCAAAGAGAAAACTTCGTGTTGCTGCTTATGCCAGAGTTTCTACAAACAGTGATGAGCAGCTGGTAAGTTTAAAGGCACAGAAAGAGCACTATGAAAGCTACATTAAATTGAACCCTGAATGGGTTTTTGCGGGTCTTTATTATGATGAAGGCTTGAGTGGTACTAAGAAAGACAACAGAACCGGTCTTTTGGATATGATAGCGGATGCTGAACAAGGCAAGATTGATTTTATCCTTACAAAGTCAATCAGCCGTTTTGCAAGGAATACAACCGACTGCTTGGAAATGGTAAGAAGATTAATTGATGTCGGTGTGTTCATTCAATTCGAGAAAGAAAATATTAATACAGGTTCCATGGAAAGTGAGTTAATGCTCTCCATACTAAGCGGCCTTGCTGAAAGCGAGTCTGTTTCCATTTCTCAAAATAGTAAATGGGCTATTCAGAAACGCTTTATAAACGGCACCTATATAATTTCCTACCCGCCATACGGTTACATAAATGCTGATGGCAAGATGGAGGTTGTTCCTGAGGAGGCAGAAATCGTCCGCACCATTTTTAGTGAGTGCGTTAATGGTAAAGGTGCATTCCTCATAGCAAAGGAATTAAATGAACGAGGAATTCCATCCAAGCGTGGAACGATATGGCATCCGTCAACAGTTCAAGGTGTTCTTAAGAATGAAAAATATACTGGCGATGTTATCTTTCAAAAGACCTATACTGACAGCAATTTTAACCGTCATATAAACTACGGTGAAGAAAACCAGTACCTTCTTGAAAATCACCATGAGGCTATTATTAGCCATGAGAATTTTGAAAAGGCACAACAGGTTATGGAACAGCGTGGTCTGGAAAAGGGCATTCTTAAGAAAGAAGGAAAATACCAAAAGCGGTATGTATTCTCCGGCAAGATAGCCTGTGGAGAGTGCGGTTCCAATTTCAAAAGACGTATTCATTACTCTGGAAAGAACGAGTACATTGCTTGGTGCTGTACCAAACACATAGATCACACAGTAAAATGCTCAATGAAGTTTATCAGGGATGAGGATATTAAGGCTGCGTTTGTAACGATGTTAAACAAACTGATTTTTTCCTGCGATATGATTCTCAAACCCTTTATGCAAGGGCTAAGAAACATTGACGAGAAAGCCTATCTGCAGAAGATTACTGAAATCGAGGAACGCATTGAGAAAAACGAGAATCAGCGTAATGTGCTTGTAGAATTAATGTCAAAGGGTCTTTTGAATCCAGGATTGTTTACAAAGCAGAATACGGAACTTTTAAGTGAGTTTGCTCGGCTTGCTACAGAGAAAAAACATATATCTTATGCGGTAAGCGGTAATGCATCAAAGGTAGATGCAACACAAAAACTCATAAGATTTTGCAGCAGAAACAGAATGGCATTGAAATTTAATGATAATATTTTTGAGGATTTTGTAGATGAGATAGTTGTAAATTCCAGGGAGGAGATTGTATTTAAACTAAAATGCAGTCTTTCCTTGAAAGAAAGGCTGGTGGAATAATGACACATATACCGCACGGTTACCGCATTGAAGACGGTAAGGCAGTAATAGATGAAACGGCAGCAGGTCAAGTAAAAGAACTCT
>CALLZZ010000290.1 GCA_937858235.1 uncultured Clostridia bacterium | reverse complement strand
CGCGCTTGCCAAGACTCTTCCCGCGCCCGATGAGATTGAGACTGGCAGCATTGTAGGCGGCTTTGCCCATAATCAGGTAATTGCCCTGGCCGACAAGGTCGTCGATGCCGTCAAATCCGGCGCGATTAAGAAATTCTTCGTTATGGCCGGCTGTGACGGACGCATGAAGTCCAGGGAATATTACACTGAGTTTGCCGAGAAGCTCCCGAAGGACACGGTGATTCTTACGGCGGGCTGCGCGAAGTATCGCTATAATAAGCTGAAGCTGGGCGACATCGGGGGGATTCCGAGAGTTCTGGACGCCGGGCAGTGCAACGACTCCTATTCTTTGGCGGTCATTGCCCTTAAGCTCAAAGAAGTGTTTGGACTCGACGATATCAACAAGCTGCCGATTGCCTTCAATATTGCCTGGTATGAGCAGAAGGCCGTCATTGTTCTCTTGGCGCTGCTGTACCTGGGTGTGAAGAACATCCACCTTGGCCCCACGCTGCCGGGCTTCCTGTCTCCCAATGTAGCCAAGGTGTTGGTTGAAAAATTCGGTATCGCAGGTGTCGGAACAGTTGACGATGACATCAAACTGTTCATGAATGCCTGATAAAGAAAGGAATATCAGCATATGAAAGCAACGATCGACAGAGAAGGCTGTATTTCCTGCGGACTATGCGCATCAACCTGTCCGGAGGTATTTCAGATGGCGGATGACGGACGCGCGGAGATCTGCGCGGACCCGGTTCCCGAGTCTGCGGAAGACGCGGCGGCAGAGGCGCGTGATAACTGTCCCGTCTCTGTTATCACAGTGGAATAACTATGAATCAGCGCCCTTCTGAAAGGTTTTGGCAGTTCAGAAGGGCGCTTTATCATTCAATCATTATTTAACATCGCACTGATTATGGTATAATTGTTATCATCAACTTTTTATGTTGGGAGGCTGCAAAATGAAAATTGGGGTTATTATTGAAACCAAGGAATTTGAGAAGTCCTGGAACGCGATGCGTTTTGCCGTTACAGCCAGAAAGAACGGGAATGAAGTGAAGGTTTTCCTTATGGGGGAAGCTGTTGAAATTGAGAGCCTTCACCACGAAAAATTTGACGTGGCTGCTCAGGTTGAGGCGTTTCATGAGGCAGGCGGGGAAATTCTCGCTTGTGGCACTTGCCTCAAATCAAGGAATATGGACGGCAGCGAAGTCTGCCCGTTATCCACTATGATTGATTGCCTGAAGATGGTGGAATGGGCGGATAAAACGGTAACCTTCTAAAGAGAGGAGGCAAGGGACACGAAATGAACCTTATTGGACAGATAATCAACGCTATGATTGCCTATTACGCCGGGGATGTTCGGCGAATCAACCATTTTCTGAAGGTATACGGTTTTGCCAAGGCAATCGGAGAGATGGAAGGATTAGACGAAAGCACGCAGGAGATTATTGAAATCGCGGCGCTTACTCATGACATTGGGATTAAAAACAGCGAGAAAAAGTACAACAGCTCCGCTGGGAACTATCAGCAGATCGAAGGTCCGCCTGAAGCAAAAAAACTTCTGGCGGAGTTAGGCATCGAATCGGGCGTTATTGATCGCGTATGCTGGCTTATCGCGCATCATCATACCTATACCGACATTCAGGGAATCGATTATCAGATACTGGTTGAGGCGGACTTTCTTGTTAATTTTTATGAGGATGATATGTCGATTGACTCCGTTCACAGTGCCGGGGGTAAAATGTTTAAAACATTGAGTGGGAAAGCTATTCTAAACGCAATATATTCCTAAAGAAAAATTAGATCAACAATTAGTATGAATCGAAAAAAGCGGTCTTGGCAGAATTGAAGTGCACCCCATTTGTTAGACAGTATGCTATACTGAAACAAGTGGGGTGATTTTTATGCCTAAAGGGATACCAAACAAACGATATACGGCAGAATTTAAGAGGCAGGTAATAGAAACGATGCGTTGGGAAGGGCTGAGCTACAGTGAGACAGCCCGACAGTTTGAGGTCAACAGCCATCATCGAATACAGGACTGGGAGCGGATCTACTTGGAAGAAGGTCCAGAGGGTTTCTCCATCGAACGTCGTGGGCGAGCCTGTGCCGCTGACGGCAAGCAGAAGGGACGCAAGGCCAAGCTGGATAAGCAGGTGGAAGAAGACCTAATTGCAGAAGTACAACGGCTGCGGGCGGAGAATGCGTACCTAAAAAACTTGCAAGCCTTGGTTTTGGAAAACGAGCGACGCCAGCAGAAAAGACGCTGGTGATTCAAAAACTGAGGCTGACCTTTCCGCTGACAGTGTTGATTTCAATCGCTCAACTTCCCCGTGCCACCTATTACTATCATGCAAAACATCAGGCACAGCCGGACAAATACAGCAAGGTAAAGGAAGAGATTTCGGCTATCTATCACGAAAACAAAGGCCGCTATGGCTATCGCCGAATCACCGGAGAACTGCGCCGCCGTGGTTTTTTGCTCAACCACAAGACCGTACAGCGTCTGATGAAAGAGTTAGGACTTGTTTGCCGGGTTAGGATGAAAAAGTACAAATCCTACAAGGGCGAAGTAGGCAAAATTGCGCCCAATCTGCTGGAGCGTAACTTTGAAGCCGAGAAGCCGAATCAGAAATGGGTGACGGATGTCACCGAATTTAGTCTGTTTGGACAAAAACTCTATCTATCGCCAATCCTTGACCTATGCAGCCGAGATATTGTGAGTTACTCAGTCTCAGACAGACCGGTGCTTTCCATGGTGATTGGGATGTTGGATGAGGCTTTTGCAAAGATTCCCAACGGGATAAATCTGATTCTACATTCCGACCAGGGCTGGCAATACCAGCACAAGCGATACCAGCGAATGCTGAAAGCGAAGGATATCCGGCAGAGCATGAGCCGCAAAGGCAATTGTTTGGACAACGCCGTGATTGAGAACTTCTTCGGTCTACTCAAAAGCGAACTGCTGTATTTGCAGAAATTTGAATCGATGGAGCATTTCAAGCAAGAGCTTATTGACTACCTCGATTACTACAACAACCGTCGAAGTAAAGCAAAACTAAAAGGCTTGCCGCCTGCAATTCACAGACAGCAAGCCCTTTCGGCCGCTTAACTAAATATTTGTCTAACTTTTTGGGGTCAATTCAAATTGAACTGTCAGGCCGCTTTTAATCTATTATCTGGAGGTTTTATGATGACAACGGAAGAGAAAATACTTGATTCTCAACAAATAGCCCTACCCTTACCTGACAACATCGGGATAACTCAATCTTCGGGATTAGATCATCACGCAGTCTTCAATCGGCAGCGCGTGGATCAGTTCGTGGAGCAGGACGTCGCCAGTACGGAAAGCGCGCGCCAGCACAAGGACGCCACCGATCTCATCTGCCAGCCGGATATTGAACAGCGGCAGCTCATCCGCCGCCTGACGCCTCTGGAGTGTGAACGCCTCCAGAGCTTTCCGGACGGCTGGACAGATATCCCCGGCGCGTCGGACAGCGCCCGTTACAAGGCGCTGGGCAACAGCGTGGCAATCCCATGCGTGACCTTCGTCCTGCGCGGCATCGCTGCCGTACTGAGAGAGACGGTCAGTGGGTAATATGCTTCACTTAGCCCATATTCTTCGTTGGTTCTGGTCATAGCTATTGCCCCGTGCTCCCGCTATACTTGGCTTGCAAATCAGGAAAGGAGCTGTCACCGTGGAAACGACAAAAAACCTTTGCGCTCAGATCCCCGAGTCCCTGCACGCCAGAGTGCGGACAGAACAGGAGCAGTCGGGCCAGACGCTCAGCCAATACGTCACCGCGCTCATCACCGAATACTACAATCTGAAAGAAGGACGAAAAATGGAAGGCACCAGAACCATGGCGTTTCAGATCCCGGAGGAACTGTTCCAGCGAATCAAGCGTTACCTCGACAGCGAATCGGAGTGTACCGGCAAAAAGGTAAGCCAGCGGGAGTTCGTGCTGGGACTGATCCAAAAAGCGCTGGACGACGCGAACATCGCATAATCAAAAATAACCGTGCGGGGCTGCCGGGAGGCGGCCCCAAAACTTTTGGAGGTGAAATATTTGTATCTATACCCTGATAACCTGAAGGCCAAGGCAACGCTGTTCCTGTGGGAACTGCGGGATGTGGGCATCATCGGCGTGGGGCTTCTGCTTTCTGTCTTTGCGCTGGCCCAACTCCGCTTTTTCCTTCCCGTTGTGGCAACGGCGGTATATGCTTTTCTCACCATTCGCTTTGACGAAACCAGCATCCGCGATTTTATCGTGAGCGCCTTCGGTTTCTTTTTCGGGAAGCAACAGATCTACTACTGGAGGATAAAAACGTGAGCAGAAAAAAGAAGAACGCCGAGCGTGAGCGGCAGTCCACACGCCAGCTCATCGGCATCAACGGGATCTCCGAATACAACCTTCTGACCAGCCATGGAGAGCTGGTCTTTTTTTCAATCAAGCCGACCAACATTAGCGTTCTGTCCGACGCCAGTGTGGCGGCGCGGATCTACGCCCTGATGACCGTCCTCAAAGGCCAGACGGAGGTGGAGATGCTCTGCATCAACAGCCGGGAAAACTTTGAGGAAAACAAGAGCTTCCTGAAAGCGCGGACGAATGCGGAGAACCTGCCCGCTGTGCGGAAGCTGCTGGAGCTGGACGCAGTCAGTCTCGACCGCCTGCAGGTGCAGATGGCAACCGCCCGTGAGTTCCTTATCATCGTGCGCTTGAAAAGGGAAAAGGAAACGGATGTGCGCTCTCACCTAACGACGATAGAAAAATCTCTCAAAGATCAGGGCTTCACCGTGCGCCTGTGCGAGAGTGAGGACATCAAGCGGCTTCTCGGCGTCTACTACGAGCAGAATGTCACAACGGAAAAATACGAGGACAATGACGGAGATCGCTGGATCATTCTCGGCGAGTAATACAGGTTAATCATCATGAAGTGGCCGTGGGAGGCATTCTCTCAGCGGTCACGATGACGGTGCCTCTCGCGGCAGAAACAGGAGGTATCGCAATTGGCAAAACAGAACAGGAAAACCGCGGCCCCAATGCAGGAAACTCAGATCAAGGAGTTCCTCGACATGATCGCGCCGGGGATCATCAAATTCAATGTGGATCATTTCATCTGCGGAAACACCTATCGGTGTGTATGGGCGCTGCGGGAATACCCCACCGCTACGGATGAGCAGGCGATCCTGCGGCATCTGGGCGAAAAGGACGGGGTGACGCTCCGCATCTACACCAGGCAGGTCACGCCGAGTGAGGAAAAGACGATCATCCACAATGCGGCCAACAAAAACCGCATGGCAGGCTCCAATACCAACGACCTCCAGCAGACGGTCACCGCGGAAAGCAATCTGCAGGACGTGACCGCGCTGGTATCTGCCATGCACCGCAACCGCGAGCCGCTCCTCCACTGCGCGGTGTATATCGAACTCGTTGCCCACGAATATGATGAACTGAAGCTGCTCCAGACCGACGTGCTGACGGAACTGGTACGGAGCAAGCTCAATGTGGACAGGCTCCTGCTCCGTC
>CALLZZ010000289.1 GCA_937858235.1 uncultured Clostridia bacterium | reverse complement strand
ATCAACGATTGCCTTTGCCTGGACGTTGGTTTTCGGGATCAGGATGGTTACCCCATATTTCAAGGTGCCGTCCTGCGTCGTCTTGGGCTGGAAAAGATTGCAATAGGAAAAACGTACGTCGTTAATAGTTACTGCCATAGTTAAGTTCCTCCATGTTTTAATCCACGATTTCGTGAAAGTATTTGTTGATTTTCTGGGCACGGTTATAAGCTGTTTTCGCGTGTTTTACTCTGGAAGACGGGGCTCGCCTAGATCGTAAGGGTCAGTGTATGTAGTGCTCATCCCAGTAGAGTTCTTCATCTAATTGTATCTTCGCCTCGTTTTCTTGGGCTTGTAGCGTATCTGATATCTGTGCCTGTGCATCTTTATTTTCCAGATAGTCAGGATTCGCGGCCAGGATTTTAAACAGGCCCTTTATCTGAGGTATCCGCAGGTTCTTTAATTGTTCTGGAGCTATCTCTGCCCGGAAACTTCCGCCTCTGATTACAACCGGTTCAGCCATCTGCCGCACCTACACTCTCACAGTCACCCCTGAACGCAATCACAGCGGCATTATATGACTTACGACTGTCGGTCTCCGGAGCAAGCGTGGGTTTGCCCGACTTCTTGACTACCAGGTCAGCCACTGCTTCGAACGGCTTTTTCCCAAGCGCCTTTTCCAGCGCTGGCGGTGTAACGGGTCTGCGCTCCCACAGGAGCGCTTCTTCCACGCCGCGCTCTTTCAGTTTGTTGAATGCAGCATCGGTTCCGCCATCCCATTCACGGGTGCTGCGTCCCTCCACAGCCTTGAAGCCAGGAATCGCGCCACCGTTGAGAATCGTTTTCAGTGCGTAGTCCTTCAGGTCGGATGCCCAAGCTGCCAGACCAGCAGCGCGTTCGAGTATGCCCCCAACTTCGGCATCGGTTAATAGGGCCGGCTTCTTGGCTTCGTATGATTCCAGCCCCAGATACATTTCGGACCGTGCGGTACAGGTTGCTTTTGCCCGGCAGAAATGGCACCTATCCTCCGATCCGTCGTTTGGCGTACTTGGTGCAAAGTCTCCTTTCCCTGCGTAGGCCAGTTCTGCGGCTGGCCTTACAGTATGTGCCCCCCAGTACTCTAGGTCTTTTCTACTTATCGACCATTCTTTCACCCCGCCTGCGTTTGGTTGGATGATAGTCATTTGAATTGTATCTATGCTATCCCCGTATATTGGTGCGTATGTCTCCAGCGCGCCTAGGGCATATAGCATCATCTGAGGGTTTTCTTCAGCTTCTACCGGAATTCCAGTTCCATTTTTATAGTCAGCCACATGCAAAACTGGGGGATAAATCATGATGCAGTCTGCCCTACCGTAGCCGTCCGGTGCATAGCGGGAGTAGTATACCCGGCTTTCCAACGCCACAAATGGCGGCATTTCTCCGCAGCTAAGAGATTGATTTTAAGTAATCCAGATAAACATCTGTGGCAGTGTCCGCACTCTTTTCGTAGTGTGGATCTGCTTTTAGCTTTTTCATCTGTGCGTTATAGCTTCGCACAGATAGTGGATCCTGTGGGTCTGGGAAATACTTTCGTGCTTTCAGTTCTGCGATAGCGTGAGCCACCCGCCCAGCCTCTGCATTTTCGCTTGTAGTCTCCGGAAACTGTTCCTCCAGCCTCGGCGCCCTAGTGCAGTACAGCCACCTGCTGGCGCTTGATGCAGATAATAGGGCGTGTTCATTCGGTGTCGGCATCTCAGATATTCGCCCCCAATCCACGAAGGGCCGTTGCGAATGCGCCCAGCTGCTCGGGCTTAAGAGCAGCCACGCTTTGTACGCCGTACTGCTGGAGTAGTGCCGTCAGTTCGTCCCGTTTTGCGGGGTTTGACTGAATCAATGCCGCTCCTGCCGCACCGATCTGTTGAAGGGTGTATGTAGGCGCGGGGGCCACCGGTGCAGCCGTTGGGGCAACCATAGGGGCTACTGGTGCTGGTGTTGGTACAGGCGTTTCCATGGAGCACATCTGTGCTGGGGCAGCGGGTGGAGTCGAGGTGTTTTCCACCGTATTTCTCACGCCGGGGGACGCTTCCCAACAAGCTTCTGCCCTCTTTTGCTGATCTATTTTTGGGCGGACGATTGCTTTACAAAGACCATTGATCGTGGCTTCCATCCGGTCGGATAGGTCCAGCGTTACTTTAACTTCAAACATAGTAAAAGCCTCCTATTGCTTTTTTGTGCCGTTCCGGTATAATGTTAATGTATTGTTTTGCTTTGCCGTCATCGGAGTTGGTCCTCTGGTGGCGGCATATCTTTTGGCCTGCGATCGATCATCTGGCCATACACCTGTGGTAGGTACTATGGCAACCGCTTGTCCGGTCTGTGTGACGCTGGTATGGAGCGTTTGTGGTCATGGGATATCCTCCCTCCAGTCGGCATCCATGCACAGCTCCGTCTTACGCCGCACACCCCGGTACGCTGTCATTGCCAATGCAAGCAGCATCCCAGATCCCAGCATCATGATTGCTGCACCAAGGTATCGTTCCAGGATGCCCATAGCAATTCCGGCTCCGGCATACACAATGCCACACGCTACACAGATGTGGCCAGCAGCGACCATGTACTTACTCTTCTCGTTCATCCCTGCGCCTCCTATCTCAAAATGGCGGTCACAATTATGCCGGGGCGACCGCAACCATTTCCCTCTCCTCTGCTGTCATTCCACCGCCTCCAATTCTTCCTTGCTGCTAACCTTGTGGATTCTGCAGCAGGGGTATTTGGCCATCAACTGTTCCACTACGTCGGCAGCGGACTGTCCACCGAACACTTCCGTTCTCTCCAACCTTCCGCCCAAGCGGGTGTAGCTGACTGCAAATTTTCCCATAATGCTTCCTCCTTTTTAAATCAGGCTAAGCGCAAAATGCTTACCGCTATATACGCCAGCACGGTGAGCGGGATAATAAATAACGCTGTCATACGCACTCACCTTCTCACTTGCCGCTCAAATATCATCTGACTCACATCTTTTGCAAGATACTTGCGGCGCCGATCGCACTTACCAACCGTTATGTACGGAACTTTTTCTAAGTACTGTTTGGCATCTCGAGGCTTGACTCCCATGAACGTTGCTACATCCACCGTGGACAGGTAAGCGCTTTTATATGTCTGCCGTAGATCCTGTGCTATCTCTGATCTCGTTGCCATTGTTTACCTCCTTTCACTATGCTGCTTAGTCTCCGCTTCACTCAACTCACCTCCATTCATCCAGCTGCCATCACTGGTCGGCGGGTTTTTGCTGATCGGGTGTGGCATTGTCGCCAAATAAGTACTTTAGGTCATATTCGGGGAAGATAAATGACGCGGTTTTAATTGCTTCGTTTACGGTAAATTCAGTTTGGCCATTCAGCTTGTTGCGCGCAGTCTTTTCTGCAACACCCAGAAACGCTGAGTAATCCTTCACAGAAATTCCTTTTGCGTTAAGCTCTTTGCGTAAGTTAAGCACATATCTCGTCTCCTTTTTACCCTTCAGGGTATTTTTACGAGTATAATACACCCCCAATAGTACCATGTCAACATCATTTTACCCTGTGGGGTAATTTTTTATTGACTCAACCCCACATTTGATGTATACTGTATTTGCAATAAGGAGGCAGAACAATTGGATTTTTTAAGCAGGTTAACGGAGTTAATGGACGCGCGAGGCTTGAATAAAAGCACGTTATCAACTAATTGTGGTGTTCCATACACGACTATAGACGGCCTTTACAAAAAAGGTTACGGAAATGCAAAACTTTCCACGATAAGGCGTATAGCCGACTACTTCGGCGTATCGATTGACTATTTACTTCTAGGCGCAGAAACAGACGACGAACTAAAGGCGAGGTTGGACATTAATTACCATACACTAAGCGCTCCGGGAAAGAAAATGCTGGCTGAGCTGTCTGAAGTTTTGGTAGCAAGCCGCAAGTACGAGAGCAAAACTATGAAAGCAGTCGAAATGGCAGAAGCAAAAAAAACACCCGCCCTGCCAGAGGCAGAAGCGGGAGAGGAATCTACACGGAGCCAGCCGTAGCGATGTGCGGAGAACAGAAATTAAAGAGAAAGAAAGTGTTTTTATGCAACAGTATGTGGTATTACAGGTTACCCTGAAGGAAAAGCTCCTTGGGACAAACTCAAAAAACTTAAGCGAACTGGAAAATGTAATCAACAATCAGGCGGCTAAAGGTTACCGGCTACACACAATTTCAACTGCCTCCGCTAGCAGCAAGGGACTAGGTGGCGGCGACCGCATTCAGGCAACAATGGTATTTGAGAAAATCTAAAAACCGCCCCGGTGCTACGAACATCGGGGCGAAAAAACTAAGGAGGCATTCAAAATGAAACCACGAAAGGACGGATACTACCACAAGAACTTTACCTATGAGGGCAGACGGTATCACATCAGCGCGGAATCAGAAAAAGAGCTGATGATCAAGTATGGAAAAATGCTCCAGCAGCTGGCGGATGGTTCCTTGATGATCAATCAAAACTCTACTGTGGAGCATTGATCCGAGGTTTGGCTTGAGACCTACAAAAAAGGAAATATGACAGATAAGTCATATAAGACCTATGTCCAAAAGCTTGATGGCTATATACTGCCGGCCATCGGGCGCATGAAAATGAAGGACGTACGGGAGCCACACCTTCAGCGTATTCTAAATGACGAGCGTGGTCGTAGCTTCTCCCATGTCTCCAAACTTAGAATGGTGATCCGATCTATGTTTGGAAGAGCGTATTCCGCCGGTATCATCAACCGGGACCCGGCCGCAAACCTTGTTCTTCCGAAAACAACGAAGGGTACGCATCGGAGCCTGACCGAAAAAGAACGATCCGCGATCCTCGCCGTAGCTGAGTGTGGGGAACACAACGCAAGTCTTTTTGTACTGATTATGTTGTACTGTGGCCTACGGCCAGGGGAAGCGGTTGCGTTGCAGTGGAAGGACATCGACTTTGACAACGCTATTCTGCACGTCACAAAGGCAAAAGAGAGCGGGAATAATAACGTCAAGGGGACGAAAACAGAAGCGGGCAATAGAGACATACCAATTCCAGGCTTTCTTCTGGAAGTATTAAAAAATAGTAAGCGTATACCGTTCGCTACTGTATTACACCAGGCAAACGACAAAGATAAGCCACACACTGAAAGCAGCTTGAGAGCAGCATGGAGATCGTTTAAGCGTCTAGTTGACATAGAGATGGGCGCAAAGGTGTTTAGGCTCCAAGTGATCCAGCACGGAGAGGCAGACAACTTATTTGACAGCCTTACGCCATATTGCCTGCGGCACACATACTGCACTGACCTACAAGATGCTGGCGTACCATTAAACGTTGCGAAGTACCTTATGGGCCACGCTGACATAGCAATGACCGCAAATATATACACGCATACGTCAGATGATATGGTAAAACAGGCAGCGAAATTGACCGCGGATCATGTGAGCAAGAAGCAAAAGAAGAAGCGAGCATAAAATTTGTGCAGCATTTGTGCAGCTAAAGGGCCAAAAATGGCTGAAGATGCACATAATATGTCATTACATTAACTCGTTAAAGAATGGGGATTTGGCAATATTTTTGCTAAATACTTCATGATAAATAGAAAAAAACCACCCGCAACGTCAACAATTACAGGTGGTTTATTTGGTACGCCCGAAGGGACTCGAACCCCCAGCCTTCAGAACCGGAATCTGACGCTCTATCCAATTGAACTACGGGCGCTTGCGTATCTCAATTATTATACCAAGCCAGATTGGAAATGTAAAGGGGGTATTGGCAGGATTTTTCAGAAAAGATTGTAAAAAGAATCAAAATATGATAAAATAACCGCAACAAGCTCTGTAGGGAGGCTCACACCATGGAAAACAAAATGCAGTTTCGCAGTGCCAGTTTTGGCGGCTTCAACCGGCAGGACGTACTAAACTATATTGAACAAACCGCAAAAGAAAGCGCGCAGCAGTTGGAAGAACTGCAGGCTCAGTGCGATGAAGGTCTGAATCGAGAAGAATCCTTAACGCAACAGGAAAGCAGTTTGAACGGGCAACTAAGCCATCACGTTCTTTTGATATAG
>CALLZZ010000288.1 GCA_937858235.1 uncultured Clostridia bacterium | reverse complement strand
GTAGCCCGCTTGGATTTTGTCTGCTTGTACACTTTTTGTACAGCTGCCCAGTCTTTCAAATCTTTCACCTCTTTGTTCTCCTTTCTGTATGGGCTGCATACAGAAGGTATTTTATAATTATTAAAGAGGTGGGTCAATTCTAAGTGTTAAATTTTCAAGGTACAGTGTATATAAGAAATAGGATTACTTACTCATTGCCCATCTATGGTGGGTCAATTTTCCTCGTAAATCCTGGGTCAGTTTTAAGTATAAATCAACAGTTGGAACAAAATGATAGAAAAGGCACAGGAAAATGTAGTCAAGACAAAGAAAAAATATGATACGGCTACCGCAGCTCTTAAGCAGCTGCAAATAGCGAACTCCAACGGTCGGTTTGGCGGAGCCAAACGGCTAGTCGGCGGTAATGAACGGTCAATAAAAATCAAATGTCCTGCGTAGCAGATCTTCTCATAGGTCTGCTTGATTACCCTTAATAATAAAGGGATTGTGGTGTCAATGGGACGCATTGCCTGGTGAACTAAGCAATTCAATATACTTCTTTACTAACTTTTCCATATATTGTTCCTGCCAATCACCAATTCTTTCTCTAAATAATTTCCAATCAGCTTTAGATATTTCTACCATGTCATCATCTCCTATAAGCTACGGCCAAATTTGTAAACTTCCTCAAGCATAGGTGAACCCTTCATACTGTCCTTGTTCTCCATATCTGGAATACAAATCGTTCCAGCATTCTCCCACTTGAGATAAGAGCAAATCGACTTAAACATTGAAATTGGTGCATCATAAACCTCTGGAGATCCCGAATCAAACAATAACGCTATCTTATTGAAATTGAATCCAACTAATGCATGCGCATAGAGTCTATCAATTACAGCCTTAGTCTGTGCTGTAACTTCCCACCAATAAATAGGTGACGCAAATACAAGTAAATCTGTCTGGTTAAGAACTTCCCAGATGCCTGTCATATCATCTTTCTGTACGCAAGTTCCTTCGTGTGTAAAACAATACTGGCAGCCTAAACATCCAGCTACTTTCTTTGCTCCTACATGAATCGCTGTTACTTCATGCCCTGCTTCTGTGGCTCCTTTTTCAAAAGCCTGTACCATTGTTGCTGTATTTCCATTTGCTCTTGGGTGTTTATTGTATAATAAAAATACAGAAAGTTGCAAAACAAAAATGTAGGTCGTTGCACCTACAAAATGTAGGTAATTGCAAAGTATCCTGACAGTATCCCTGGAACGGGCAGCATTTATTGGATGGCTCCCAAGTTGGAACTGTAAAAACCCATTGCAGACATACAAATAAACCAGTAACCTTGTTTTGTTGTAGCAAACAAATAAAACAAGGAGGAAAGGAGTATGACTAAGCGGAGTATTCTTTTCCGACCATTCAACAATAACCTCCTGTCGCCGTGCCGCTAATGTATTACTCATATCAATTCCTCGACCTCCTTTGCAATCACAGTATATTGGAAATCGTGGAAACATTGTAGTTTGCAAATTTTGGCAGAAATAAAAAATACCCTCACAGAGTTTTTATACTCCATCAGGGCTGCAATTATTTTGACGTACTGTATGTTATCATTTTGATTTACCCTTGCGGTTTTTCCAGACATTGTACAAAATATCTTTAAGAACTAACATTGCATCTTGTTCATTAAATTGATAGTCCTGTTTCAATTCATCCAACATAATGTTGATTCTTTGGGCATAATTCGGGATATTCACTTCTGCCTGATATTTAAGAAGAATAGGGTACTTTTTGCCCCAAGCATTTGTCCAATCAATTTTTTCTTCTGTTTCCTCACTTGTTTTGTCGATAGCTTCCTGAATTTCCTTAATGTCAGTATCAAAATCAATCAGTTCATCTAAGGACACGTTATAAAGCACGGCCATTTTCTTAGATTGGCGAATATCCGGAACCGTTTCATCGGTTTCCCACTTTGAAACGGTCTGTCTGCTTACCCCTAATTTTTCCGCCACATCTTCCTGCGAAAGTCCACACTTTTTTCTTGCCTGAAATAAGCTGTTTCCTAAATTCATTGTATTTTCTCCCTTTTCAGTTTATGACTTAATTATAATATTTGATAAGGCTATTCTCCACCAATTAATGTAATCACATTTGCTAATTTTCTTAACATCGTTTAGAAATCTGTCTATGAAAAGAGCGATGTCCGTATATTCAGACACCGCCCTCATAAATCTTATTATATCGCCTGTGATTATGCAATTTTTTCACCTCTGCACATTTTCCTACATCAAATGGTGTAAGTTTGGTGTAAAAGTGTAAATTTTGCATTTTTTAAAAAATGAAGTACATCTCGTTTTGCAGGACAAAACGGTACATCATTAGTAGAGTTTTGCACCTACCGGAATGTGGTCATCTACCATCAAAAGATTGAGTCCTTCCTTGCCGTCAACTTCGTGAACTGCGGAAATTAACATACCGCAGGAATCAATTCCCATCATCGCTCTTGGCGGCAGGTTTGTGATTGCGATACAAGTCTTGCCAACCAGTTCTTCCGGCTCGTAATACTCGTGAATACCGCTTAAAATCACTCTGTCTGTGCCTGTTCCGTCATCTAAAACAAATTTCAGGAGCTTCTTGCTTTTTGGAACAGCTTCACATTCTTTTACCTTAACTGCCCTGAAATCTGACTTGCTGAATGTTCCAAAATCTACCATTTCTTCAAATAGAGGCTCGATTTTCACTCCGGAGAAATCAATCTTCTCAGGCTCGGCTTTTACATCATTTTTGGCAGCTTCAGAAGCCTTAGAACTTACACCATTTTCCGTTTTTACACCATTCAAGGACTTCATCGTCGGGAACAGCAATACATCCCGAATCGCCGTTGAATCTGTC
>CALLZZ010000287.1 GCA_937858235.1 uncultured Clostridia bacterium | reverse complement strand
TAAAGACACTCGGGGTAGGAGCCGTTGTAAATGATCATTTCTACACCAGCAGAAAGCGCAATTTCAGCAGCATGTAACTTAGTGATCATGCCACCGGTGGCTAAATCTGATCCCTTTTTACCGGCCAGTGCGTAGAGTTCAGGGGTGAGGTCTTCCACTCGTTCGATTAACACGGCAGAGGGATCGCTTTTGGGATCGGCAGTATATAATCCGTTGATGTCGGAGAGCAGCACCAGCAAATCGGCTTTTGCGCAACCAGCAACGATTGCCCCCAACGTATCATTGTCGCCCACGGCGATCTCTTTGGTTGCCACCGTATCGTTTTCATTAATGACAGGCAGGGCATCCAACTCCAGCAGACGGTAGAGTGTGTTTTGGAAGTTGGATTTTCTTTGGGGATCTAGAATGTCATCGCCAGTCAGCAGAATCTGTGCTACAGTGTGATTGTACTCCGCGAACAGCTTGTCATAGGTGTACATCAGCTCGCACTGGCCTACGGCAGCGGCAGCCTGTTTCGATGGCATGTCCGCAGGGCGCTGTGCTAAGTGCAGCTTGCCTACCCCCATTCCAATGGCACCGGAGGAAACGAGAATGATCTGATGCCCAGCATTTTTCAAATCGCTTAAGACCTTACAAAGGTGTTCAACATGCCGGATGTTGAGGTGACCAGTGGGGTGAGCCAGAGTAGAGGTTCCAACTTTAATAACAATTCGCATCGCATCACTCCTTCTTGGCCAGAGCACAGGTTTTATCATACGCTGCAATGACCGCTTCCATGGCGGCAGAGCGAAAGCCGTTGCGTTCCAACTCACGCACCCCTTGGATGGTTGTCCCTGCAGGGCTGCAAACGGCATCTTTTAGCGTGCCGGGATGTTGCTCACCTTGTAACACTAGCTCGGCACTGCCAATAAGCGTCTGAGCAGCGTATGCCTGGGCTTTGGCTCTGGGGAGGCCACAGGCAACGCCACCGTCTGCAAGGGCTTCCAGAAATAGATATACGAAGGCAGGACCGCAGCCGGAAATTGCACTGCCAGCGTCGATCAAAGATTCGGGCAGTTCGTCCAGGCGGCCTGCGCCGGAAAGCAGTGAGCAAAACTCGTCCGTAGCTTTCTGGGAGACATTTTGCGTACAATAAAGAATCATCCCTTTTCCGATGGCAACTGGGGTATTTGGCATAATGCGGATGATCGGAGCGTTACCCTGAGCCAACATCTGAATGGTTTGCATCGTCAGTCCAGCAGCCATAGTGACCAGAACGGCAGGGGTAGATCGTGCGTTTAAAGTGCTGGAGATTTCCTGAAGCAGATCCCCCATCATCTGAGGCTTGATCCCCAGGAAAATCAAATCACAGTCTGTGGCAATTTCCATATTGCTCTGTACCTGCGCTCCGATTTTGCTGGCAAGTGCCTCTGCTTTTGCAGGGGTTCGGTTGGATAAGTAGATGCTTCGGTCGTTTTTTTGAATGGTTGTGGCTAGCGCGCTGCCCATGTTGCCACAGCCGATAAAGCCGATTTTTTGAAATTCCATGGTAATTCCTCCATCAATTCAAAAAAGAATGGTTCTTTTAAATTAACACCATTGTAGAGGAATGAGATAGAAAAGTCAATATTTCATACGAAGAACGAACTGCGAAACCAGGGCTGCAATTAGGATCGAACTTTTTCGAAATGATAGTATCGTATAGGTTCAGAAATTCGATGAAACTGATATGATATAAAAGGAAAACTGCTAGACGAAAACTGTACATTTTTAAAGCGATTAGCGCTGCTCTTTGGTGATATAGTCTTTGTGTGCGTAGCCTTCGATCCCTTTCCACTCAATGATAAACCAGTCTTGGTATTCGTTCCAGATGATGAGACGTGCTCCGTCAAAGCTTTGGGCGACAACAGCAGCGTCTGTAGACGGAGCAGCTCGGATATTCAGATACCCCCAATTCAGGTCTACAATGCCGATCTGAGGCAGCTGGGGCTCTAAGAAGGGGAGATAGAAATATTGTGTTAGTGCTTTGGACATGCTCCGGGCAATTTCGTAGATGTGACTTTGGATCCACTCCGCGTCAGATAAGTTATCGTGGTATCCCAGTTCAGCCAGCACACCTGGGGCGCGCACTTTGTTGACCTCTCCAATGGATGTGGTGGGGACAATTTGAACTTTATCCGGGTTGGGGTAGATTTCCTTTAATTGATCTCGGATCAACTCTGCTGCCCGTTGGCTTTGCTCTGATGCGGGATTGTAATAAACGTTAATTCCAGTTAAGGTTCCTGCCAGATCTTCTGATGCAGCGTTGGAGTAGAGGGCAAGATGAAGATCGTACTCACCGGAGTTGGATTCTTCGATGGAACTGGCTGCGGTCATTTCCAGTGTGTTCCGGGTGAAAGAAATGCCGCTGGCGTGAAGAAATGGAACCAGTGCATCGGCGATTAAATTCATATAGTATTCTTCATTGCCGTGGTTGATGTAGGGATTAAATTCCTGGGTGGAAGGTAATAAATAGAGAAAGGCCATTTTGAGATGCCTCCTGTATATAATATGGATGGCACATCCTATGTGAAAAGACGGAAAAAAGTGCGTAGCAGTACCTTGCGGCGCGGGTCTGGGTGTATTATGATAAAGGAAAGAAAGATTTGAGGGGGCGTGGTCATGATCAATACCACACTTTGCTATATTCAACAGGGGAAGCAATGCTTAATGCTGCACCGTGTGAAAAAGGAACATGATTTAAATCATGATAAGTGGATTGGAATTGGCGGGAAATTCGAGGACAAAGAGAGTCCGGAGGAGTGCCTGCTGCGTGAGGTTCAGGAGGAAACAGGACTAATATTAACAAGCTACCGGTATCGTGGGATTGTCACCTTTGTTTCCGATCTATGGCCCAGGGAATATATGCACCTGTTTACAGCAGATGCGTTTGAGGGGGAGATGGTTTCCTGTGACGAAGGAGACTTGGAATGGGTTGACCTGGATCGAATTCCAAACCTTCCTATCTGGGAAGGAGATCAGGTTTTTTTGCGGCTTCTCGCAGATGAAGCACCGTTTTTCTCCCTAAAGCTGGAGTATCAAGGAGAAAGACTGGTGGCAGTAGCAGTGAATGGGAACCGGCAGGAATGGGTAAGTGGATCGAATGTCGGCGAATATTTGCAAAAAATGTGAAGAAAACCTTGACTTTCTAGAAATAGAGCGGTATAATCACCTTCGTGATCCGGACGATTAGCTCAGCTGGCTAGAGCATCCGCTTGACGTGCGGAGGGTCAGCGGTTCAAATCCGTTATCGTCCACCAAAGAACCATCTGTGTAAGATGGTTCTTTTTTTCTTTTACCACAGCGCATCTGGTTGACAAACAAAACAAAACAGATTATAATTGCCTTACTTTAGCGTTGATGAGGCATAGTAGCGAACTGGTTTGATGCGCAGAGAGCTTCCGGTTGGTGTAAGGAAGCGTGAGACGTTCGTGAATACCCCTCGGAGCTGCTGTCCAAACGGAGTCTTCTAGTATTCACTATGCTCTCAGTAGGCACAGCCGGGTTGCGACCGTTATTTCGCCGGAGTTTCAGACTCCCTGAGGTTCGCCCTGTGAGGGGCCGACGCATCAGAGGTGGTACCGTGCAGAACTGCACCCTCTGTCCCGTTATGGACAGGGGGTTTTCGTATTTTCCGACTCATTCATTGCACCATAGGATTCTGGACGGAACAGGTAAAAAGGAGAGAAAACTATGACACTTTATGACGAATTGATTGCCCGTGACTTGATCGCTCAGGTGACGGATGAAGAACAGGTCAAAGAACTGATCAACAATGGTAAAGCGACCTTCTATATCGGCTTCGATCCCACGGCTGATTCTCTGCATGTAGGTCACTTTATGGCGCTGTGCTTAATGCGTCGGCTCCAATCCAATGGCAACAAGCCCATTGCACTGCTTGGCGGTGGTACAGCAATGATCGGAGATCCTTCCGGCAAGACCGATATGCGCAAAATGATGACCCAAGCGGACATTGATCATAACGCAGAATGCTTCAAAAAACAGATGGCACGGTTTATTGATTTCTCCGACGGCAAGGCGCTGATGGTAAACAATGCAGAATGGTTGCTGCACCTGAACTACTTGGATGTACTGAGGGAAGTGGGCGCCTGCTTCTCCGTGAACAATATGCTGCGGGCAGAATGCTACAAGCAGCGGATGGAAAAGGGCCTGACCTTCCTGGAATTCAACTACATGATCATGCAGAGCTATGACTTTTACTATCTGTATCAGAAGTACGGCTGCAATTTCCAGTTCGGCGGAGATGATCAGTGGTCCAATATGTTGGGTGGTCGCGAATTGATTCGGCGCAAGCTGGGAAAAGAAGATGCTCAGGCCATGACCATTACGCTGCTGCTAAACAGTGAGGGTAAGAAAATGGGCAAGACCGTTTCTGGTGCAGTTTGGCTGGATCCTGAAAAGACCAGCCCCTACGAATTCTATCAGTATTGGCGCAATGTGGAAGACGCAGACGTGATCAAGTGTCTGAAAATGCTCACCGACGTCTCCCTGGAAGAAATAGCGGAGATGGAATCTTGGAAGGATCAGGAGCTGAACAAGGCCAAAACCATTTTGGCCCATGAATTGACCAAGCTGGTTCACGGAGAGGAAGAGGCGGAGAAAGCGCAGAAAACGGCTGAGGGGCTGTTCGCTTCTGGCGGAGACGTTTCTGACATGCCTTCTACTGAGCTGAAAAAGGATCAGTTTGACGATGGTGCAATCACAGTCGTCAAGTTGCTGACAGCTGCAAATCTGGCTTCCTCCAACAAGGAAGCGAAAACCCTGATCAAACAGGGCGGTGTTCAGATCAACGGCGAGAAAGTGGAAGAGTTTACAACTGCCTATCCTGTAGCACTCTTTGATGGAGATGGCCTGGTTATGAAAAAAGGAAAAAAGGTGTATCGACGCTTTATTCTCAAGTGATTATAAACGATATTCTGAGCCGCACTGAGTTTTTCGGTGCGGTTCTTGTCTGTCATTAGGGTGAGGACTTGTTTTTCCTATGAACATTCTGGTATAATAAACCATAATCAGCGATTGGAGGCAAAAAAATTGAACCCTGTGTCCACTTTTTTAGTGAATTTTGACCCAGCACAACTGCTGTCTCTGCTCATTCAGGTGATTGCGGCACTGCTCTGTGTCAGCTTCCATGAAATGGGTCACGGATATGCTGCATGGCTACTGGGAGATTCCACGGCGAAAAAGCGGGGCAGAGTATCTATGAACCCTCTGCGCCATATTGATCCCCTTGGACTGCTTCTACTGATTACAGCGGGATTTGGTTGGGCAAAGCCGGTGCCGGTGGATATGCAGCACTTCCGCCGACCGAAGCTGGGAATGGCATTGACGGCCCTGGCCGGTCCCCTCAGCAATTTCTTGATGGGACTGATTGCCCTTGGCGGTGCCAGTGTCCTATACCATTTTGCAGCAGTGCAGTTGATGACCACACATTTATATTATTTGTTTCTGCTTTTGATCCGCATTGCGGTTCTGAGCGTGGGATTGGGGATGTTCAACTTGATTCCGATTCCGCCGCTGGATGGATCTAAGGTTTTGTTCTCATTACTGCCGGATCGCGCTTATTACACAATTTTGCGCTATGAGCGCTATTTGATGTTCCTGTTGTTTGCGTTGGTGTTCCTGAATTGGCTGGATACGCCGCTTTCCATCATGCTCCATTGGGGGATAGATGGCCTTTGTAAGCTGACATGGTTCCCGGTAAGCTACTTTGGTATGTGAGGGAAGAGGGTGAGTGGTTTGGACACCCCTGTTTATCATTTAGATGGCGTTGTTCACACAAAGGAGGAACGGGAAAACTTTGATGGCCCACTAGACTTGATTTTGAGCCTCTTAAGTAAAAATAAGATGGAAATTCAGGATATTCAGCTCGCTCTGATTTTAGATCAATATATGAAATGGATCAATCAGCGGCAGGAAATGGATCTGGAGATTGCCAGCGAGTTTGTAGCCATGGCAGCCCATCTGGTGTACATCAAAACCAGAATGCTGCTTTCGATACGGGATGAAGAAGTGGCCAGCGAAATCGAAGAGTTAATCGCCTCCTTGGAGGAACGACAGCGCAGTGAAAACTATGTAAAAGTTCGTCAAGCAGCGGAGCTACTGAACAACCGTTATATGGTGGGCAAAAACTATCTGGCGAAACCGCCGGATCCAATTCGATCAGATTGTACCTATCAATATTGTCATTACCCCAATGATCTCCGAAAGGCTCTGCAAACGGTGGTTGAACGACGTGGCGAGAAGGCACCACCTCCTGTTGCAGTCTTCAAGGAGATTGTAGGCAGGGAACCTTATCCGGTCACCACGAAAGCGAGAGAGATCCTGACAAATTTACTATGTTCCAGTGTGGCACGATTCCGCACACTCTTCCGCAACAGCAAAAGTCGGTCGGAAATTGTGGCAACCTTTCTTGCAGTGCTAGAGTTATGCAAACAAAAAAGAGTCTATCTTACTGGAAGCGATTGTAATTGCACAGTGACACGTACAGAGGAGGGTGCCAGAAATGACCAGCAACTGGAGACGACGGAATTTGGATAAGAGGCCAGAAAGAATGGTTGAAAGTGGAAAATAAGGACATAGAATCCGCAATTGAGGGTATCCTATTTGCAGCAGGTGAACCAGTAGCGGTGGATAGACTGTGCACTGTCTTGAATATGGATCGGGAAACAGTGGATACAATTATAAAGAACTTGGCGGACTATTACGCCTATGAACGACGGGGGATTCGTATTGTTACGCTGGAGGACAGCTATCAGATGTGTTCCGCACCAGAACACGCCCAGCACATTCGTGTTGCACTGGAAGCTGGGAAGCCACCCCAATTGAGTCAGCCAGCGTTGGAATCACTGGCGGTGATTGCTTACTTTCAGCCAGCAACCAAAGCGTTTGTAGAGCAGATTCGCGGCGTCGATTCCTCATATACGGTAAACTTATTAGCAGAACGTGGGCTGATTGAAGAAGCGGGACGCTTGGCAGTGCCTGGGCGCCCAATGCTGTTCCGAACCACGAAGCTGTTTTTACGTTGTTTTAGGCTGGCGAGCTTAGAAGAGCTTCCACAGTTGTCGGACAGCGGAGAAAACAGCCAGCTGGCTCTAGAGCTGGAACAGGCAATAGAGCAGCTGAAACAGGAACAAGAAATGTCGGAGGGTTAGTGTGAAAGTCGCGTTGATTGTACTTGGCTGCGTTCTTGTGCTGAGCGTGACGTTGCTGTCCCTTCGGGTGCATGTGCAGATGGAGTATGCAGAAAATGGCCTGCTTGTTCAGGTTCGAGGAGCATGTTTCCACTTTACTATCATTCCGGCTTCAAAAAAGAGAAAAAAGAAAAAAAAGAAACCCAAAACGGCTGAAAAGGAATTAGATGGTGCAGTTCAGGATGTCCCTTCTAAAAAGGGAGGGTCCCTGTCTAAGTTTCGCGGTCTGCTGTCTCTGGGACTGGAAATGCTGGGAACGCTTGCGAAACGAATTCAAATTGACTACCTGCGTGTACACTATGTCATTGCAGGCCAGCCGGATCCGGCTAAGGCTGCATTGCAGTACGGAGGAGTCTGTGTGGGAGGCGGTGCAATTTGCATTTTGCTGGAGCAGCATATGAAGGTGAAGGAACGGAACGTCTCGGCAGAGGTGGATTTTTGTTCCGAGTCCTCTGTGATATCGATTGCCGCATCTTGCTCCCTTCGGATAGGGCAGGCAATTATGATTGCGCTTAAATTATTCAAAGGATATATGTCGTGGAAAAAACAGCAGGATCAGACTGCTCAGGAGGAAAATAGGGATGGATAAAAAGAATCCTGTGGGTGAAGTATTAGAAGTTACCATGGAAAAACTGCGGGAAATGATTGATGTCAATACGGTGGTGGGGAACCCCATCCACACGCCAGAAGGCGTAACCGTTATCCCAGTTTCCAAGGTAAGCATGGGGCTTGTTTCCGGCGGTAGTGATTTTGCCACCAAAAACCAGCCGGTGGGCAAGGATAATGCCTATGGCGGTGCCAGCAGTGCAGGTGTTAATATTATGCCGCTGGCCTTCCTGATTATTACGGGTGATAGCGTGAGAATGCTGCCGGTTGCCGCTCAGTCCAGTGGCTCGATGGATAAAGCACTGGATTTGTTACCCGAGGTGTTGACCAAAATAACGACGCTGATTGATCAGAAAAAAGCTGTAAAAGCAGAGAAACAAAAAGCACAGACGCTATCTCAAGATAGTGCGCTGACGGGAAAGAAATGAGGTGAATGGTGTTGCGTTTAAAACGAGTAGTATCTTTTGTTGTTGCGTTGGGTCTGATTCTGAGCACAACGGTATGTGCCTATGCTGCCGATGCTCCGGCAACTTGGGCAACATCCATGTGTGTCATGGATGCAGATAGTGGCAGGATACTGTATAAAAACAACGAAACAGAAGAGCGTTGTATTGCTAGTATCACTAAAATTATGACCGGTATTCTGGTGATCGAAAACAACAAGGATTTATATCAGACCATTACAGTTTCTGCAACGGCTGCTGCGGAAGAAGGCAGTTCCCTGTACTTGGCAGAGGGGGATAAGCTATCTCTGCGAACGGCGCTGTATGGGACGATGCTGCGCAGCGGAAATGATGCAGCTGTTGCCATTGCGGAATTCACGGCAGGCGATGTAAAAAGCTTTGTAAAGATGATGAACCAGAAAGCAAAAGAACTGGGGATGACGCACACACACTACAGTTGGCCCAATGGACTTATAGATGAGGACAACTATTCTTGCGCAAGGGACATGGCAATTCTGGGACGCTACGCCATGCAAAACAAAACATTTGCTGAAATTGTGAACACATGGTACATTGAGACAGATGATGGCTACCAGATCGCGAACCATAATAAAATGCTCTCTCGGGATAAGCGTTGCATCGGCATTAAAACAGGCTTCACAAGTGCGGCAGGACGCACTTTGGTTACCTGTTTCAAGGATGCGGACAGTGATCGCAAAGTGATTATCGTTACCTTGAACGATTCCAATGATTACAATGACCACCTAAATATGTGTGACTGGGCGTTCGAAAACTATCAGCAGAAAAAACTGGTTGCAAAAAAGGCTGCGGTGGCTACCGTTACCAACGACGGGAAACAAGCATCCCTGGTAACAGAAAATGCCGTTACTTGGCCGGCGGCATCGGGAGAATCTAGCAAGATCACCAGCAGCCTAAAGGTGCAGAGCAATCGCGGCGTACCGATGAAGGAAGGGGACGTTGGCGGTGTTTTAACGTTCTATTCAGATGGGAAAACCATTGGATCGACTAAACTGCTCTATGAGAAGAGTGTAAGATAATCCGAAAGTGGGGGAGAAACTGAGATGGAGGAACGACTACAAAAAATTCTGTCCGCATATGGGTTGTTCTCTCGTCGTGAAGCGGAGCGTGCAATTCAGGCTGGGCGAGTCCTGGTCAACGGAGCACCTGCTATACTGGGGCAGCGGGCAGATCCCGATAGGGTGGTAATTACCGTTGACGGTGTCCGTCTTGCAAAAGCACCGGAGCAATGCTATTTGATGTTGTACAAACCGCGGGGCTATGTGACGACACTCTCCGATGAAAAGGGACGGGCAAACGTGTCAGATTTAGTAACTGGCTGCCCTGTGCGGGTATATCCCGTGGGGCGGTTAGATCTCAATTCTGAAGGGTTGATGCTGATGACCAATGATGGGGCGCTGACTCAGAAGTTGACACACCCCAGCAATCAAATTGAAAAAGAGTACCTGGTGCGTGTGACAGGAAATGTAGAATATGGGGTGCCGATTCTGCGGAGGAATATGAAAGTTGATGGAGATCTCTTTCATGGAGCGAAGGTTAGCATACTGAAGAGCGAGAGAGAGAATACGCTGCTTTCCATCACAATCTCCGAGGGAAAGAATCGGCAGATTCGGCGAATGTGTGACTACGCGGGACTATATGTAGTGCAGTTGAAGCGAGTGCGCGAAGGGGATTTGCGGCTTGGATCATTGGGCGTGGGTACTTGGAGATACTTAACGGCAGATGAAATTCAGATGCTGAAACGACACTGATCTGCAAGATCTCTCTTCAGACTTGCAGATTCTCCTTGCATTTGCTCCACTTTGGTGCTATGATCAATATAACTGTAAATACAGTTACAAGTAATGAAACCCGAAAAAGTAGGAGCATCATACATGACTGACATTCTAACTTATATTCAGGAGAACATGTCCACCTTTTCCAAGGGACAGAAGTTAATCGCAAACTATATTCTGCAATCCTATGACAAAGCTGCTTTTATGACAGCCAGCAAGCTGGGGAAAACGGTGAATGTTAGTGAGTCAACCGTTGTCCGCTTTGCCGCAGAGTTGGGGTTTGACGGTTACCCGAGCATGCAAAAAACTTTGCAAGAAATGATTCGCAATAAACTGACCTCCATCCAACGAGTTGAAGTCTCCAATGAGCGGATCGGAAACCAGGATATTATGACCATGGTTATGCAGTCCGATATTGAAAAAATTCGCTTAACCTTGGACGAAACAGATCGGAACAGTTTTAATGAGGCTGTGGACGCAATCTCTAACGCAAAAAAAATCTACATTTTGGGTGTTCGTTCCGCTAGCGTACTGGCTAATTTTATTTGTTTTTATTTTCGGTTCATGTTTGATAACGTAGTAAGCATAGATACCAGCTCTATCAGTGAGGTGTTTGAACAAATTCTCCACACCTCTTCTGAGGATGTATTTATCGGCCTTTCCTTCCCACGCTACTCTAAGCGAACGATAAAGGCAATGCAGTTTGCTAAGGATCGGGGTGCAAAGGTAATCGCAATTACGGATAGCAAGGTATCGCCCCTGACAAAAATGGCAGACGTATCCCTTCTGGCTAAAAGTGACATGGCATCGTTTGTGGATTCTTTGGTGGCGCCGCTGAGCTTGGTCAATGCGCTGATTGTAGCGGTTAGTCGAGAAAAAGCAGTACAGCTGGAACTCTCGCTAAGTGGCTTGGAACAGATTTGGGAAGAATACGAGGTGTACGAAAAGCAAGGACACCACGGGTAATAACGATCGCGGAGCAGGCCAGGTTGGGTTGCTCCGTTTTATTATGAGGAGCAAAGAGGATGTCAAGAAAAATTTTAGTTATCGGTGGCGGCGCCGCGGGTATGATGGCCGCGATTACCGCAGCGCGACAGGGGGCACGCGTGTCTCTGGTTGAGCGCAATGAAAAAATGGGGCGAAAGCTATACATCACCGGAAAAGGGCGCTGTAATGTAACCAACGACTGCTCTGCCCAGCAGGTTCTGGCTCAGATTCCACACGGAAGCCGCTTTTTGTACAGCGCGATGAATCAGTTTCCACCTGAGGAGGTAAAGCGTTTTTTTCAAGACTTACATGTGGAGTTGAAAACGGAACGTGGAAACCGCGTGTTTCCGGTTTCTGATTGCGCTACCGATATTATTGACGCACTGGTGCGGGAGATGAAAAAACTCCGAGTGCAAGTGATTCATGGGCGTGTGAAAAAGATACAAGTTAATGAAATGGTTGTAACAGGTGTCGTGTTAGAAAACGGAGTGGAACTGACGGCAGACTGCGTCATTGTCTGTACCGGTGGCGCTTCCTATCCGGCCACAGGTTCTACCGGGGATGGATATAGTTTTGCATCGGAGTTAGGTCATACTATTGTTCCGCCCAGAGGTTCTTTGGTGCCTTTAGTAGAGCAGGGGACGGACTGCAAGAAAATGCAGGGACTTTCTCTGAAAAATGTTCTGATAAAGGTGGAAAACCAAAAAAAGAAAGTAGTGTTTGAGGAATTTGGGGAACTGCTGTTTACTCATTTTGGGTTGTCCGGTCCGGTGATTTTAAGCGCTAGTACCCATCTGGACGATTTCCCCCAAAACAAGTATACTGTTATTATAGATTTGAAACCAGCTTTAGAAGAGAAAAAACTGGATGAACGTTTGCTGCGGGAGTTTAAAGCGCAGACAAACAAAGCGTTTCAGAACGCACTGGGTGGCCTGCTCCCCCGCCTGATGATTCCGGTGATAATTGAGCGAAGTGGGATTCCTCCGGAAACAAAAGTACATGATTTAACCAAGGGACAGAGGCGTACGTTGTTGGAATTATTGAAGCATTTCCAAGTGGAGTTACAAGGCACTCGTCCGGTGGCAGAAGCCATTGTGACATCCGGTGGTGTAAAACTCAATGAAGTCAATCCAACCACTATGGAATCCAAACGGGGAAGCGGACTCTATTTTGCAGGGGAGCTATTGGACGCAGATGGCTACACTGGTGGGTTTAACTTACAGATTGCATGGGCAACCGGGTATGCCGCGGGGCGCCATGCCGCAAAAATACCTACATGAAATGAGGCAAAGTTACTATGAGATTTACCAGCATTGCAATTGATGGTCCCAGCGGCGCGGGCAAAAGTACCATGGCTCGCAGGGCAGCAGCAGAACTGGGGTTCCTCTATGTGGACACTGGAGCGATCTACCGCAGTGTCAGCCTTTACGCCTACCGGGTAGGCGTGGCAAAAGAGGATGCACCGCAGATTGTTGCGCTGCTACCGGAGATCAACATTGGCATGGAGTACCAAAACGATGGTGTTCAACATATGATTCTCAACGGGGAGGATGTGACAGATGCCATCCGGGAGAATGAGGTTTCTCTTTATACCTCTGTTGTTTCCGCAATTCCGGAAGTGCGGACGTTTTTGTTGGAGCTCCAACGTAATCTGGCTGCCACTCATAATGTGATTATGGATGGTCGAGATATTGGAACAGTTGTTCTTCCGAATGCTACCGTTAAGATATACCTCACGGCAGCGCCTGAGGCCAGAGCAAACCGGCGATGGCTGGAGCTGAGAGAGAAGGGTTCGGATATTACCGAGGCAAAGGTGCTGGAGGACGTTTTACAGCGGGACTATAACGATACACACCGAGAAATCGCACCGCTGAGACAGGCAGAAGACGCAGTTTTAGTGGATACAACAGAACTTGATTTAGAAGAAAGCTATCAGCTGCTTCTGAAAACCATCCGTGAGGGGGTTTAAAGCGATGACAGATAAGAAGAAAAAGCAGATACCAGAAGAACGTGTTGATCGCAACTATGGACGTGCCTGTGCGTTTTTTCGCCCGCTGTTTCGATTATTCTTTCCGTTCCGGCAAGTTAATTTGGAAAACATCCCAAACAGTGCTGTGTTAATATGCCCCAACCATTTTTCAGATCTGGATCCCCTAACGGTCTGCTTTGCCTTACCGAAACAGAGTTCTCTCCGTGTTATGGCAAAGCAAGAATTGTTAGATGCGCCTATTCTCGGGCGGTTCATGCGGCGCTGGGGGATTTTCGGCGTCAAGCGAGGCAACAGCGATGTGGGGGCGATCAAGACTGCGCTCCGGCATTTAAAGGCTGGACGAAAGCTGCTGTTGTTCCCGGAGGGAACACGTGTCAAAGAAGGGGAGGACAGTACTGGCAAAACCGGAGCCATCATGCTGGCACTGCGGACCGGAACTCCCATCCTTCCTTGTTATTGCGAAAAGAGGAAGCACCTGTTTCAACGGACTGCTGTTGTGTTCGGTGAGCCATATATGGTAGAAATTGAGGGCAAGAAAGCGTCTCCAAAGGAGTATAAGGAACGGGCAGAAGAATTGATTCAGCGTATTTATGCGCTAAAGGAGCAGGTTAAGTGAAGATTACCGTAGCGCAGACGGCTGGTTTTTGTTATGGTGTGAAACGTGCGGTGGAATTGGCGGAACAGGCAGCAGATCAGTATCCATCCTGCAATATGTTGGGTCCCATCATCCATAACGAATATGTAGTAAATGCACTAAAAGAAAGGGGAATGAACTGTGTCTCTACCCCAGAGGAGATTGGTGCGGGTGGTACGGCGATTATCCGTTCTCACGGAGAGTCTAAGAGGATTTATGGGCAGTTGCGGAAGAATAACATACAAATTTTAGATGCTACTTGTCCAAATGTGGAACGAATTCATCATCTGGCAGCGGAGGCCGAGGCGCATGGCAGACTGCCAGTAATCGTTGGCACCCGCACGCATCCGGAAGTAGTGGCTACGGCAGGGTGGTGCCAAAATGCGCTTATCGTGGAGTCGGCAGAGGAACTCGAGCGCTGGCTGGAGGCTGAACCAGATCGTAAAAATGCACCGCTTACCTTTGTTTCCCAGACAACATCCACAAAAGAAATATGGGAATGCACTATAAAAAAAGCAAAAAGGGAGTGTACAAACGCAGAAATATTTGATACAATATGTAATGCTACGTATAATAGGCAAAGAGAAGCACTATCTTTGGCCGAACAGTGCGATGTAATGATCGTCATTGGAGATCATCAGAGCTCCAATACCAGGCACCTGGCAGAACTGTGCCAGGAAAACTGTGACCGCGTGATTTGGATTGAAAGTGCGGATGAACTGAGCATGCAAATGTTTGCTGACGTAGCTTCTGTCGGAATCACCGCGGGTGCATCCACACCTGGGTGGATAATAAAGGAGGTTAAAAACAAAATGAGTGAAGAAAGATTTGAGATCGAGGAATCTTTTGCTGAAATGCTGGAGAAGTCGATTAAAACTTTAAATACAGGAGATAAGGTTGTCGGTGTCGTTGTAAATGTTACATCTACTGAGATCCAGGTCGATCTGGGTACCAAACATGCCGGCTATATCAAGCAGGAAGAATACTCTGACGATCCTTCTGTAAAGCTGGAAGACGTTGTTAAAGTGGGCGATGAGATCGAGACCTATGTCATGCGCGTCAACGATCAGGACGGTATTGTTACCCTGTCCAAGAAGCGTTTGGACAGCGTTAAGCATTGGGAGGTCATTGAGGAAGCTAAGGACAACAAGACCATCGTGGAAGGCGTTGTCAAGGAAGAAAATAAGGGCGGCGTTGTAGTCAACCTGAAGGGCATCCGTATCTTTGTTCCTGCTTCTCAGACCGGTCTGCGCCGCAATGAGCCTATGACTCAGCTGGTCGGTACCACGGTTCGTTTGCACATCACCGAAGTCAATAGAGCACGCCGCCGTGTGGTCGGTTCCATCCGCTCCGTTACCAATGAAGAACGTGCAGCAAAGAGCCAGGAAATCTGGGATAACATCGAAGTTGATAAGCACTATGAAGGCGTGGTCAAGTCCCTGACCTCCTATGGTGCATTTGTTGACATCGGCGGCGTGGACGGTATGGTTCATATCTCCGAGCTGTCCTGGAGCCGGATTAAGCATCCCTCCGAAGTCGTTTCTGTGGGCGATGAGGTTGATGTTTATGTCATCAAGTATGACCCCGAAAAGAAGAAGATCTCTCTGGGTATGAAGGATCGCGCTGTCTCTCCCTGGGAAAACTTCATCTCTCAGTATGCAACTGGTGACATCGCCAGCGTGAAAGTGGTCAAGCTGATGAGCTTCGGCGCATTTGCGGAAGTCGTTCCCGGTGTGGACGGCCTGATCCATATTTCTCAGATCGCTGATCATCGTGTAGAAAAGCCGGAAGACGAACTGGAAGAAGGACAGATTGTTGATGTTAAGATTACTGACATCAATCTGGAAACCAAGAAAGTTTCTCTGTCTCGCCGCGCTGTCCTGCAGGAAGCCGATATGGAAGATGATGAATACGACGAAGAATAAGTCGTTTACTCAACGTATTTAAGTAGTTTATTGAAAGGAGTTCATTGTATTCCAATGAACTCCTTTTCTATTGCAGAATGCAGCGTTTACAAAAGAGGAATCACTTGGACAGGTCTGGAATAGAAAGAACTGTGGTGACACGATTAAAAATGTAACCGGTACTGCTGATGAGCGTAGGCCGGAAAGAAACTGGTCTGGATTCCGTTTAGGAGGAAAAGTAATGGCAGGATTTTTTTCGCGGTTAAAGCAACGGACAGGTTCCGATCACCCTTACTGCACAGCGGTGGTTGCTGCGGCCGGCTCTGCCCAGAGAATGAATGGGATTGATAAAGTGTTGGCAGAACTGGGAGGCGTTCCGGTTCTGGCCAGGACCTTGCTAGCATTAGAACGTTGTGAAAAAATTGATGAGATTGTAATTGTAACAAGATCTGACCTCTGTGTTCCAGTGGGCAAGCTTTGTCGTACCTTTTTCATTGATAAAGCTAAATCAGTGGTTCAAGGTGGAAATACCCGAGTCGAATCCGTTCGCTTGGGGCTCAATGCCATGTCAGAGCATACAGAGCTGGCAGCGATCCATGATGGCGCGCGCCCTTTCGTTTCACCGGAATTGCTAGAGCGGGTGTTATTGGCAGCTGTGGAAACCGGTGCTGCTGCTCCAGCTGTACCCGTAAAGGATACCATAAAGCGAGCCGAACAGGGGGTTGTAACGGAAACAGTTGACCGCAGTACCCTATATGCGGTTCAAACCCCTCAGGTTTTTCAGGCGGGCTTTATTTCTGCTGCCCTGTATTCCTGCATTCAAGATGGGATTGAGGTAACCGATGACTGTTCTGCTGCCGAGCGTCTGGGGAAACAGGTGACGTTGGTAGAAGGAGAATACGAAAATATTAAGATTACAACGCCAGTTGATTTGGCGATTGGAGAGGCGATTTTACAGTGGCAGGAACAAATTTGAGAATTGGACAGGGTTATGATGTGCATCGACTTGTTACAGGTAGGAAGTTGATCCTGGGAGGTGTCCCCATTCCATGGGAAAGCGGATTACTGGGTCATTCGGATGCAGACGTTTTGGTGCATGCGATCATGGATGCGCTATTGGGTGCAGCTGGCCTGGGTGACATAGGGAAGGCATTTCCGGATAACGATTTAACTTTAAAAGACATTTCCAGCTTGATTCTGCTAAAGCGAACACTAGAGTTGCTTAAAAACGCTGGGTACCAGCCAGTAAATGTGGACGCTACGGTGGTGGCGCAAAAACCTAAGCTGGCGCAATTTATCCCGGAAATGCGCAAACGGGTTTCAAACTGTCTTGCGCTGCCTGTTGAGCAGGTAAATATTAAGGCAACCACAGAAGAAACATTGGGCTTTACCGGTTCCGGAGCAGGTATGGCAGCGCATGCGATCACCTTGATTGAAAAAGTGCAATAGAATAAACTGTACCGAAAACGCTGTGGAACATGATTCACAGCGTTTCGACAGTTCACCCGATCTTTCGCCTGTGCATATAGTGGGATGAAAGGAGTGATTCGGATGATTTTTTATCTGATCGTCTGCCGTTCCCTAACCTATGCTCAAAGAACTGCTGCCACACTAGAGCGCAGCGGTATTCCAGCGACAATTTTACGCTCTCCTACGGGTGTTTCTGCTAATGGATGCAGTTATTCGGTTAAGATCGCGCATAAACGGCTGGCAGGTGCCTTGGAAGCTTTGAACCGGGCCGGATTAACTCCGGTCAGTGTTTATATTACCTCTGGTGACGGAAGTTACCGTGAGGTTCAGTTATGATTTACCTGGATAGTGCAGCTACCACATTACAAAAGCCAAAAACAGTCCCTCGTGCAGTAATGAAGGCAATGTATCAATTTGCCAGTCCTGGGCGAGGTGGATATGCGGCAGCTATGGGTGCAGCAAATTTGATGTTCCAGTGCAGAGAATTCGCTGCTGATTTTTTTGACACCTCTGCACCAGATCAAGTTGTGTTTACGTCAAATGCGACCATGGCATTGAATATCGCTATTCGAACCCTTGTGAAGCCGGGGATGACTGTAGTCATGTCCTGCTATGAACACAACGCGGTAACTAGATGTGTAAAGGCGATTCCGGATATTAACGTTTTGATTGCAGAGGGTCCTCTGTTTCAGCCGGAAAAGATGATTGAGTCCTTCCGTAGTCAGCTGAAACAAGCCGATGTGGCCATTTGCAATTATGTATCCAATGTGTTTGGGTATCTACTGCCCATCCAGGAAATTGCGGCACTGTGCCGGGAAAAAGAAGTCCCGTTCATTATAGATGCCTCTCAAGCAGCCGGATGCCTTCCGGTTTCTGTAGAAAGCTGGGGGGCAGCTTTTGTTGCCATGCCGGGTCACAAGGGGCTATACGGACCCCAGGGAACCGGAATCTTGCTTTGTGGCGCACATGTGATGCCGGAACCGTTACTGTATGGTGGAACCGGAAGTGCCTCTGTGGAACAGGATATGCCCGATTTTTTGCCGGATCGGCTGGAAGCAGGGACTGCTAACGTCCCAGGGATCGCTGGCCTGTTAGAGGGGCTACGTTTTGTGAAGGAAAAAGGCACAGGGCGAATTCTGCGCCATGAAAGACATTTGATTCAACGGGCAGGGATGCAGCTGAAGTCAGTAAAAAACATGGAGCTTTTTTTGGCAGAAGACGCATCCGTGCAAACAGGTGTTCTTTCCTTCCGTATCCGTGGCATGGATTGTGAGAGGATTGGACAGCGTTTAAGTGCAGCCGGCATTGCAGTACGCACCAACTTGCACTGTGCACCACTGGCACATCAGTATGCCGGCACACTGGACACGGGAACGGTACGGATCAGCGCTTCCGCGTTCAACACTGAGCGAGAGGTGGATCGATTGGTAGAAGTAATCCGTTCTTTTGCGTAAAATGCGGTCATAGATTCTTGCCATTGATCGCTGTTTGCAGTATAATATATTGATTATTCATTATGAATTGTGTATTTATTCTAGGGAAGTGAGAGCATGAATGCGTTCCTGGACTTGATCCATCAAGCGCCCGATTACCTTCAGACAATTAAAATTACAGATCTGATTGACGTTGCAATCATTTCCTATATTATCTATAAAATTCTGCAATTTGCCAAGAAGACCAGGGCTGGGCAGGTACTGCGTGGAATTGGATTGTTGTTGGGGATGCTATGGATTGCCAACGTTCTGAATCTGCATGTGTTGACCTATATCCTCTCGAAAACGGTGGAGTTGGGATTTTTGGCATTGGTTGTGGTATTTCAGCCGGAGATCAGGCATTTTTTAGAGCAGATGGGCAGCGGTCAGCTACGCACATCTTTGCACAGCATGACCCCTCCGGGAACTGAACTGGAATCTGCCATTGATGAGACTGTAGCGGCATGCACCGCTATGTCCAAGGATAGGATCGGTGCCCTGATGGTTTTTGAGCGAAACAGTATCCTTGACACAAGCTTGAATTCCGGTACCGTTTTAGACGCCGCGGTTTCGAGTGAATTACTGAAAAATATTTTCTGGCCCAAAGCACCTATGCACGACGGCGCGGTAGTGGTTCGAAATGGGCGTGTTGCTGGTGCGGGTTGTATGCTCCCGCTTTCCGGTAACACGAATATCAGTCGTGAACTGGGAATGCGCCATCGTGCTGGTATTGGTGTGACAGAACATACCGATGCGGTTGCAGTTATTTGCTCCGAGGAAACCGGTTCCATTTCCGTTGCTGTCAACGGTGTATTGAAACGACATCTGGCACCGGGAACGTTGTCACGCCTTTTAAAAAACGAACTCCTGACGACTGAGGAAGAAGTGCCGAAAAAGTGGGGTATGATGAAACCCGGTAACTGGAGCTTCAAAAACATGACCGACTTCTTCCGCAGCAATAAAAAGGGGGATTCGGACGATGTGGAATAAAATCAAAGGCAGCAAGGGGTTTTATATCGCAATTTCCGTGATCTTTGCTATTGTTTGCTGGTTCTACGTAGATGTTACGGTAGAACCGGATATTTATGTTAAGGTGCACAACATTCCGGTCACCTATGAAGGATTGGATGAGTTGGAGTCAAAAGGTCTCATGATTACGGATGGCGGAGCGTCTACCGTAACGCTGAAACTCAGCGGACAACGTGGTACAATTTCCCAACTTAACCGAAACAATATCACAGTTACTGTTGATGCAGCTTCTCAGATTACCAGCCCCGGCGAACAGAGCCTCGAGTATACAGTTTCCTTTCCCAATACCATCCTTTCCAACAGCGTGAAGATTAAATCCAGAAGCGTGACAACCATCGATGTTTCGGTGATACAGTCCAGCACCAAATCTGTATCGGTTAATGGTGAGTTTACTGGCTCGGTTAACGATGGGTACAAAGGGGGCGGATTTGAGCTGGAATATCGGTTGATCAACGTTAGCGGAGATCAAACCATTGTGGATCGCATTGACCATGCAGTGGTTTCTCTGGATCAGACAGAACTGACGTCTGACTGGACGGGAACCCTTCCTGTTACACTAGTAGACCAAAACGGTAAAACCGTTAAAGAAGAAAATGTTACGCTGTCCCATGACGAAATGAAGGTGACTTTATTTGTCCGACGCGTAAAGAAATTACCACTTTCGGTTACCATTGAAGATGGCGGAGGCGCAACTGCTGCTGACGTCACCTACCAGATTTCACCGAAAACCATTACGGTTTCCGGAACAGAGGACGCATTAGATGCCATGGACGAATGGAATTTGGGGACGATAGATCTGGCTCAGGTGATCACATCGGATAAGCTAATGTTTGACTTAGCACTGCCAAGGGGGATCACCTGTGAAAGCGGAGAAGAGAAAGCCAGCGTTACGGTAAAACTTCCAAAACTCGCTACCATTAAAATGAAGACAAGCAATATCCATCTGTCTAACGTGCCCAAAACGAAAACTGCTACCTTGCTGACGAAGCCCTTGGAGGTACGTATTCGAGGAACAGAAGAGATATTGGATTTGTTAGTTGGCAGCGATATATCTGTAGAGGCAGATCTCACCGATCTGGACGACAATGATTATGGCACTCATGTAGTACCTGCAAAGGTGACGCTGCACGGCTTTACTGAAATTGGTGCGGTTGGCAGCTATGAAGTGTCGGTCAGTCTTAAGTAAGAGTAGAAAGAGTAAACGCAATGTAAATCGCTGTTTAGCGCTGAAGCGCACAGCGGATAAAGCGTAAAATTTGGAGGAGTTTCCTTGATAAAAAGTATGACCGGCTATGGCAGAAATGAAAGTTCTGTTCATGACCGCACTCTGACGATAGAAGTCAAGAGTGTAAATAATCGCTATTTAGACTGTAACGTGCGGCTGCCGCGGGTTTACATTTGTGCGGAAGACGGTGTGCAGCGCAGGGTGAAACAGACAATTTCCAGAGGAAAGGTCGATGTGTACATAAACATCGAAAACACTTCGGATGACGCAATTTCTGTGACGCTGAATCAGGCAATGGCGGCGGGGTACCTTTCCGCACTGCATACTATGGTGGATACGTTCCAGCTTCCTGGTCAGGTGGATGTAAGCCTGTTGTCCCGGTTCCCAGATATCTTCCATGTGGACAAGATCCCGGAGGATCTGGAGCAGTTGACGGCAGACATTCATCAAGTTGCGGAGGGAGCGTTACAGGATTTTAACGCCATGCGCGGCAGGGAAGGCCAGAAACTGGAAGAGGATTTACATGGACGGTTAGGTACATTGGCGCGTTACACTGAAGTGGTAGAACAGCGTTCTCCGCAAACAGTTTCGGAGTATCGTGCCAGATTGACAGCTAAACTGCAAGAGGTACTGACGGATCGTCAGGTAGAAGAGAGTCGCGTATTAACAGAGACAGCAATTTTTGCCGACAAGGTGGCGGTAGACGAGGAAACCGTGCGTTTGCGCAGCCATATTACGCAGTTCCGTGACATGCTTAGTCAGGGCAGTCCCATTGGGCGGAAGCTGGACTTCTTGATTCAGGAGATGAATCGGGAAACCAATACCATTGGATCAAAGTGCAATGATCTGGAGATTTCAACTATTGTTGTGAATATGAAGGCGGAAATTGAGAAAATACGGGAACAAGTGCAAAATATCGAGTGATAGGAGAGGCATGATCCGTGAAATTGTTAAACATTGGATTTGGTAACATGGTATCTACAGAGCGTTTGATTGCCATTGTCAGTCCCGATTCCGCTCCGATTAAGCGGATGATTCAGGAGGGGCGTGACCGCGGAGTGCTGATCGATGCGACCTATGGCAGAAAAACTCGTTCTGTTGTCATTATGGACTCTGACCACATTATTTTATCTGCAATCCAGCCCGATACCGTGGCGGCCAGATTAAACGGAAAGGAAGTTGCTGAAGAGGAGGAGAATCATCATGATGAAACGTAATAAAATCGGTCAGCTTATTGTAATCTCAGGCCCCTCCGGTGTTGGCAAGAGTACTGTGATTGCAGAGGTTATGCACAGACGGGAAAATCTCTTTTTTTCCGTCTCTTACACAACTCGGAGCCCCAGGGCAGGTGAGCAGGGGGGCGTGAGCTACTACTTTGTAGACAATGAGGAGTTTCAGCGCATGATCCGGGAAAATGAATTGCTGGAGTATACCAGTTATCAAGGAAATTACTACGGCACGTCTCTAAAGCTAATCCAGGAAAAAATGCAAGCTGGCTGTGATGTACTTTTGGATATTGAGGTAGAAGGCGGAGGGAATGTACGCAAAAAAGATCAGAATGCGGTGCTAATTTTTGTCGTACCGCCCTCTTTTGAGGAACTCTCACGTCGTCTGTATGGCCGCAGAAGCGAAAGCGAAGCGGTGATTCAGGGTAGATTAAAACGTGCCCGGGAAGAAATGAAAGAGATCCCCAACTACAATTATCTGGTGGTGAATGACTCCGTAGAGGACGCAGCCAACGATATCATCTCAATCTTAAATGCGGAACATTGCCGCATTGACAAGCAGTATCTGAATGTGGAGGTAGAGTAAAACATGAAACTGTATCCGATCAACAAGCTTCTGGGCAACATTTCCAGTCGTTATGAACTCGTAAATCTGGTGGCTCACCGTGCGCGCGAGCTCTCCAGCGAAGCAGATGAGGCAAATGTCCCACTGATGGAAAAGCCAGTTACCATCGCACTGGAAGAAGCGAATGCAGGGATTCTGGTGACGGAGCAGGACTACTCAGAGATTTAATTAAAACAGGAAATAGAGGCAAGCGGCCGGGTTCGCTCCGGCTCCTTGCCTTTGTCCGTATCAAAGGATACAGCAGATCGGAGGAACGGAAATTTGGAAGATGTCTTGCTTGGAAAAATTGCCGTTTCCGCCGCAGGATTTGCCATTGACAAACCCTATACCTATTGGATTCCAGAATCCTTCGCAGAGAAACTTTTGCCGGGAATGCGGGTGCTGGTTCCTTTTGGACAGGGCAACCGGCATACAGAAGGACTTGTGCTGGCTCTGGAAAGAGGGGAAAAACCAGAAAAATGCAAGCAAATCTGCTCTGTCCTAGATGAAAAACCTGTACTGGATCAAGAGGGAATTCAGTTGGCGCTTTGGATGCGGGAACGCTATTTTTGTACCGTTTACGAGGCTATGAAAGCAATGCTGCCGGCAGGCCTCTACTTTTCACTGCAAGATATTTATTTTGTACCCAGTGGAATCAGCGAAGAAGCAGCATATCGTGCCGCAGACGGCTCCAAACGTGAGAAACGCCTGCTGGATCTGCTGTTCTACAACGGAAGGAGTTTGGAACGGGGAAAGTTATACGAAGCCTTTGCACCAAACTCTCCCACTTCGATTTTGCACGCCTTGCGTGAGAAGGGGGTTGTGGCACTTCAGACAAGTGTTTCCCGTGGCGTAGGGGACAAAATGGAAACGGTTGCAGAACTCTCGTTGCCCCTAGAGCAAGCGTTGGAAATCGTAGGTACCAGAGCTAAAGTACAGCAGGAAGTTATTCGCTTTTTGGCTGCGGTTCCTATGGCGTCTGCCAAGGAAATCGAGTATTTTACTGGTGGAAAACGAGCCGTGCTCAAGACAATGGAGGCAAAAGGCGTAATTGAACTCAGGCAACAGGAGTGCTATCGTCAAATTGATGGAGAACCGGTACTTCCGGAACCCCTGCCAAAGCTCAACCAGGAACAGGAGCAAGCGTTTCAGGGTATTTCCAACATGTTGGGACAAGCTGGTTGTGCCTTGCTCTACGGAGTAACAGGGAGTGGGAAGACGCAAGTTTACATCCATCTGATACACCGTGTGCTGGAGCAGGGAAAGCAGGCCATGGTATTGGTACCTGAAATTGCGTTGACTCCACAGATGCTCCGCATTTTTCGGGCACAGTTCGGAGAACAGGTTGCAGTTTTACATAGCTCGCTTTCCGCGGGAGCTCGGTATGATGAATGGAAACGAGCCAGAAACGGAGACGCACGGGTGGTAATTGGAACCCGTTCTGCAGCATTTGCACCGCTGTCTCAGTTGGGGATTCTGATTTTGGATGAAGAGCAGGAAAGTAGCTATAAATCTGAAACAGTTCCCCGATATCACGCCAGGGAAATCGCAAAATACCGCTGTAGCCGGCATCAGGCAGTGCTGGTGTTAGGTTCCGCTACACCTTCTGTTGAAAGCATGTTTCAGGCGCAGACGGGCGTATATCAGCTGTTTCAGTTAACCAAACGGTACAACAATCGGGCATTGCCTGAGGTATTGATTGCGGATCTGAAGGAAGAACTGCGATCTGGCAATAGCACTACTATTAGTACGCTGCTGCGGGAGAAAATCGCCGAGACCATTCAACGTGAGGAACAGGTAATCCTGTTTTTAAATCGACGCGGTGCCAATCGCATGGTTCTTTGCACGGAGTGCGGAGAGGCACCGGAGTGCCCCAGGTGTAGTGTGAAGCTGACATACCATAGTGCAAATGGACGATTGCTGTGCCATTACTGTGGCTTTACGCAGCCGTTACCGAAACGCTGTCCGAAATGTGACGGTGCGCTGACTTTTTACGGAGCAGGCATTCAAAGGGTTCAGGAGGAACTGGCGGAGCTGTTTCCGGGGACTCGGGTGCTCCGGATGGATGCAGATACAGTTTCCGCCTCTCACACCCACCAGCAGATTTTGTCGCAGTTTGAGCGGCAGAAGGTTCCCATTCTCGTTGGTACGCAGATGGTAGCAAAGGGACTTGATTTTTCCAATGTCACGCTGGTGGGTGTAATTGACGCAGACCTTTCTCTCTATGTAGATGACTTCCGCGCATCAGAGCGAACTTTTTCGCTGCTGACCCAGGTTGTAGGCCGGGCGGGCAGAGGTGCACAGAAGGGATCTGCAGTTATTCAAACCTATACGCCTAAAAGCGACCTGATTATTTGTGCGGCGCAACAGGACTATGACAGTTTTTATCAGCAGGAGATTGAGCAGCGGCGGCTACGGCGGTTCCCGCCCTTCCGGGATCTGTATATGATTTACGTTACTGGTGCCGAGGAGAGCCGTGTGTTGGAAAGCTGCATTCGGCTGCGGGAGGGCTTTGCCGCATGGCAAGCCAGTGCGGCGATGATAGATACTCCCTTTGACCTCATGGGACCTGCAGCGGCTACAGTTGTAAAGGTCATGAATCGCTACCGGTATTCTCTCACCATCAGTGGGAAAGATAGTAAAAAAATGCGAGATATGATGGGCTATATTCTTGCCCAGGCAAAGGGAGATAAACGAAACAGAGGAATCTCAATCACAGTAAATTTAAACCCGATGGATTCTTTTTAGTTAAACAAGAATGCCAAGTTAAGAAAGGACGCTTCACAATATGATCAGAAAAATTATAGAAAAAGGCGACTCGATTCTGGAGAAAAAATGCCATGCTATTACTAAATTTGACGATAAGCTGCACATCCTTCTTGATGACATGGGAGCAACTTTAAAAAGCTCCGGCGGTGTGGGATTAGCAGCCCCCCAGGTGGGGATTTGTCGCCGAGTGGTTGTGCTGCACAATGAGGCAGAGGAGAAAATTGAACTGGTTAACCCAGAAATTGTAAGCAGCTCCGGTGAACAGACGGGTTTAGAGGGCTGTTTGTCCTTGCCCGGCTATTATGGAGAGATCACACGGCCTATGCAGGTTCGAGTGAAGGCGCAGGATCGGAACGGCAACTGGTTTGAGGTGGAAGATACCGGACTGACTGCCCGGTGCTTCTGTCACGAACTGGCGCATCTGGATGGGCATATGTTTGACGAACTGTGTGATAAGCTGTACACCCTTGAGGAAATTCAGGAAATGTTTGAATCCGCAGCAGCAGATGGAAGAGCGGAAGCGGAGGCAAAAAGGGAGGCGTAATCTATGCGAATTGTGTTTATGGGAACGCCGGATTTTGCAGTGCCTTCCCTGAAGCAGCTGATTCAAGACGGGCATGAAATTGTTGGCGTCTATACCCAGCCCGACAAACCTAAAAATCGAGGGATGAAGATGTTGCCTTCTGCGATAAAAACGGTTGCGCTGGAGCATAACCTTTCAGTTTTTCAGCCTAAAAGCTTGAAGGAAGACGGCATTCAGCAGGAACTGTGGGAACGAAAACCAGAACTGATTGTGGTGGCTGCCTATGGCAAAATTTTGCCTCAGGCTATTCTGGATATTCCTACGTTAGGGTGCATCAATGTCCACTCATCCCTTCTACCCAAATATCGCGGTGCTGCCCCTATTAACTGGGCAGTGATCAATGGGGAGACAGAAACCGGTGTGACCATTATGCATGTGGTGCAAGCGCTAGATGCTGGCGATATTATTCTACAGGCAGTAACGCCCATTGCGCTCAACGAGAGCGTGGAGCAGCTTCACGACCGTTTGGCGGTGATGGGGGCGGAATTGCTGGGAAAGGCGGTAATAGCATTGGCTGCCGGGACAGCGCCTCGCATCCCGCAGGACGAAAGCCAGTACACTTATGCGCCCATGCTGAGTCGGGAGTTGTCGCCCATTGATTGGACGCGGTCAGCATTGGAGATCCACAATCAAATTCGCGGCTTAGTCCCTTGGCCGGCTACAACCATGGAGTTATCTGGAACGAAATTCAAAGTATTTTCTGCTTTCCTGACTGGGGAAACGCTGCAGAAGCCTACCGGTACCGTTTTGGGTGCTGACAAAAAAGGAATTCGCATGGTTTGTGGCGACGGGGGCGTTTTGTGCATCACTGAAGTGCAGGCGCCTGGAAAGAAACGGATGAAAGCGGTGGATTACCTGAGAGGACACCCTATCCTATGAGATATGACATAAGGAGATTGGATTGCAAAAGCAACAAAATATCAAATTAAAAAATGCGCGGGCTGTAGCGCTATCTGTACTGCTGAGTTGTGAAAAACAGGCAGCTTGGCTGGACAGAGCCCTGAAAAGTGAGCTGCATACCAGCGAAGTGGCTCCAAGAGATGCTGCCCTGTGCAGCAAAATCTGCTATGGCGTCTGCCAGAATCGAATGCTGCTGGAATTTTGGCTCAAGCACTTTTCTAGCGTGAAACCAGAAAAATTAGAGCCGTCCGTCCACATTGCCATCTTGATGGCCATGTATCAGATCGGTATGCTAGACAAAATTCCTCAGCGGGCAGCAGTAAACGAGGCGGTAGAGCTGACGAAGCGGAATAGTAAAAATCCTCGTTCTCCTGCCCTCGTCAACGGGATTTTGCGCTCTTTTTGCAGACAGGCAGAAGAACTTCCTCAGCCCAAGGAGCGTTGGATTCACTACAGTCATCCGCAGTGGTTGGTAGAGCAGTTGGATCAGGAGCTTCACCACGAAGGGGTAGAGGCATTTCTGGCCTGTAATAACAGTGAACCCCCTACCACTATACAGACAAATACAATGATGATTTCACCGAATGAATTAAGACTGGAGTTAGAGGAACACGGAATTGCGGTTGAGGCACACCCTTGGCTAGCTGGTTGTTTCTATCTACGGGGAACCGGTGATTTAGAACAACTGGATGCGTTTCAAGAAGGAAAGTTCTTGGTTCAGGACGCAGCGTCAAAGCTTGCCGTTCTGGCAGCGGATCCGCAGCCGGGAATGCAAGTGCTAGATGCCTGTGCAGCACCGGGCGGCAAGAGCTTTTCTGCTGGGATACAGATGCATGACAAAGGGAGAATACGCTCCTGTGATATTCATGCCGGCAAGGTGAAGGAAATCAAAAAAGGAGCCCAGAGATTACAGCTTCAGTTGATCGAAACCGGCGTGTCCAATGCAAAAGAGTATCACGAGGACTGGCAATCCGGGTTTGATTTGGTGCTCTGTGATGTTCCTTGTTCCGGGCTTGGCATTATCCGTAAAAAACCAGACATTCGGTGGAAAGAACCGGAATCGCTGGAGGGCCTACCAAAGGTTCAGCAGGCGATTTTAGATAACGTTTCCCGCTATGTAAAAGCGAATGGAACCCTACTCTACTCCACCTGTACGGTGTTACAGCGAGAAAATGAAGTCGTAATCCATCGTTTTCTGGAAACACATCCGGAGTTCGTACTGGAAAAGTTTGTGTTGCCCGGAAGTATTGGACAGGTCCCTGGAGGGTATATTACTTTATGGCCTCATATCCATGGGACAGACGGGTTCTTTATGGCTAAAATGAGGAAAACACATGACTGACCTAAAATCAATGACCCGCGCAGAACTGGACGCTTACGTTGCAGAATTAGGGGAACCCAAATTCCGTGCAAAGCAGGTGTTTCAGTGGCTGCACCGCGGGGTAGAGCAATTTGACGAAATGACTAATCTCTCCAAGGCACTGCGGGAAAGGTTGAAGCAAGATTGCGTGCTGACGGTTCCAGTGATTGAGCAGAAACAGGTTTCAAAGCTGGACGGTACCATCAAATACCTGTGGAAACTGGCAGACGGAAACTGCATTGAGTCCGTTGTCATGCGCTACAAGCACGGCAATACGATTTGCCTTTCCTCTGAGGTGGGCTGCCGCATGGGATGTGCATTCTGTGCCTCTACCATCGGCGGACTGATCCGCAGACTGCAACCTTCTGAAATGCTGGATCAGTTAATTTTTGCACAAAAAGATTCCGGACTTCCGATCTCCAATATCGTTTTGATGGGGATTGGAGAGCCACTGGATAATTTTGAAACGGTACTACGTTTTTTGGAATTGGTTAATGATCTGGATGGGCTGAACATCGGAATGCGACATATTTCGCTGTCTACCTGTGGACTGGTGGATGAGATTGACAAACTTGCTACCTATCAGTTACAATTAACGTTATCTGTCTCGCTGCATGCGCCGGATGACGAAACCCGTTCCCGGCTTATGCCGGTGAATCGCTCCGTTGGAGTAGCGAGGCTGTTCGAATGTTGTCGGCACTATTTTGAAGTGACGGGCAGGCGAATTTCCTATGAGTACGCAATGGTTGATGGCGTAAATGACCATGATTGGCAGGCTGATCTTCTAGCCGATCATTTAAAAGGTACCCAGGGTCATGTGAATTTGATTCCGCTAAATGACGTGCGGGAGAGCCCCTTAAAGCCAAGCCGCAGAGTAGCCCAGTTCCAGCAGCGGCTGGAGCGGCGTGGTGTGACCTGTACGGTGCGGCGAAAACTAGGAGGCGATATTGATGCCTCCTGTGGTCAGCTGCGCAGAAAAACGCTGCTGGCATCAGGGAAAGAGTCTATCTCTTAGGCCACGCCGGAGATATGATGAAGTTTTGCGTGGAGAAATAAGGCGAAAAGCATGAATGTTTGGGGACTCACCGACCGCGGAGCGGTCAGAGAGCAGAATCAAGATGCATTTTTTAAATGGTCGGATGGAAAGAACGGTGTTGTTTTAGTCTGCGATGGAATGGGCGGAGCAAGAGCCGGAAATGTGGCTAGCAAACTTGCGGTAGAGGTCTTTTCCGAGATAATAGTACACAGTCACCAGGAGCCGTCGGAACGACTGACAAACGCGCTGGCAGCGGCAAATAATCGGGTGTTGCAGCACGCTCATACCCAGCCGGATTGCCGCGGAATGGGAACCACCCTGGTTGGTGCGCTTATAGAAGACGGTATTGCACATATAATCAATGTAGGGGACAGCCGTGCCTACTATATCTCTGAAAACGGGATTGAACGAATTACCAGGGATCACTCCTTGGTGGAAGATTTGGTGGAGCGAGGTCGCATTACCCCACAGGAGGCGCGGAATCACCCCAACAAGAATGTGATTACCCGTGCGCTGGGGGCTGACCGCCATCTGGAAGGGGATTTGTTCAGCAGACAGATGGAACCGGGGAGCATGCTCCTACTGTGTAGCGACGGGTTAAGCAATATGCTGGAGGATCAGGAGATCCTATTTGAAGCGCTCCACGGTGGATTGTTAGCGGAATGCTGCCAGCGCTTGTTAAACATTGCGTTGCAGCGTGGTGCTACAGATAACGTAACTGCAGTCCTTCTGGCGCTGGATGCACCAGAAGAAAATGAAATTGAGGAGTAATACTATGGATCAGTACATAGGAAAATTTCTCGACGATCGTTATGAAATCCTGGACATTTTAGGCACAGGTGGGATGGCGGTTGTTTATAAGGCAAAATGCCATCGATTAAATCGAATGGTAGCAATTAAGATTTTGAAAGAGGATTTAGCGGAGGATAACGAAATTCGCAATCGCTTTCACGATGAGTCTCAGGCCGTTGCAAAGCTCAGCCATCCGAATATTGTCAACGTTTTCGATGTGAATCAGTCCGAGGGCGTGGAGTATATCGTGATGGAGCTGATCGAAGGCATCACGTTAAAACAGTATATGAAAAAGCGAGGCAGCAGTCTGAACTGGAGAGAAGCACTGCACTTTACGGTTCAGATTTTGCAGGCGTTGCGTCATGCTCATAGTCGCGGTATTATTCACCGTGATATAAAGCCACAAAACATTATGGTTTTGAGGGACGGAAGCGTAAAAGTGGCCGATTTTGGCATTGCTAGAATCACAGACTCTCAACGTACGATGACCCAGGAAGCTCTGGGGAGCGTACATTATATCTCTCCGGAACAGGCTCGAGGCAGTGTTATTGATGCCCGCAGTGACCTGTATTCAGCAGGCGTGGTTTTATACGAGATGCTTACTGGGACGCTACCCTATAAGGGAGACTCTCCCGTTGCAGTAGCCCTTCAGCATGTGAACGCGATTCCGGAACCACCTCGTTCGGTGAATCCGGACATTCCTTTTGGGATGGAGCAAATTACCAAAAAGGCTATGGCACCTAATCGAGACCTGCGTTATGACGATGCAGATGCCATGCTATCTGATTTGGATGCATTCCGGAAAAATCCTGAAATCGATTTTGGTTATTCCGATCCTTGGGTCCTGGAAAGACAGCAGATCGACGAAGATGAGCCCACTCAAATTCACAGTGCGGTTCTGATAACTGAGGGCGATATTCAGAAGCGGAAAACTGAGCTTCAACGACCAAAAATCCAAGAAGTCGTTGCGCCTCCGGAACCCGAACCTGCGGTAGTAGAGGAAGCTGAGGCAGGGGACGGAAAGCGTACAGCAGTTATGGTTGGCACGGTGGTTGCCATCGTTGTGGTAGTCTGCCTTATTTTATTTCTGCTATGGAAAATGATACTGTCAGGTATTTTCAGTAGCGGAACAACTTATATAGTGCCGGATTTGACAGGAAAAACTTACTCTGAAGCAATTTCTGTTATTGCGGAGGATAAAGAACTAGAAGGGCATTTTACCATCAAGGTCAGCGAGGAAAAGGCCTATAACAGCCAGTTTGAACCAGGTCAAATTATTAGGCAGGACCCCGAGGGAAATACAAAAACTAAATCTGATGTGACAGATATTACGGTCACTCTCTGCGCAGAGGAAGAAACCGAAGCAGATGTGAAATATATGCCGAATATAGTGGGTGAGAACTACCAGTCCTGGATTAAGACGCTGAACAACGACTACGGTGTGGTGGTCAACTACCATTCGGAGTATAACGATAAATATGACAAGAACCTGGTTATTTCCACAGATCCGGTTGCCGGTACCGAGTTGACTGAGGGTCAGACAGTGAATCTGAATATCAGTAAGGGTCAGGAGATCAAAACTGTGACCATGGTATCGCTAAAGGGAATGACTCAGTCCCGAGCAAAGAGCACCATTAAAGATTTGGGCTTAACGTTGGGTAGCGTTACCAAAGTGGACAGTGAAGAAGAAAAGGGGACGGTTGTATTTCAGAGCGTAAAAGAAGGCGCTGAAGTGGAAGTGGGTACAAAAGTAAACTTCCAGATTAGCAAAGGACCTCAAAACAATGGATCGAAACCCGATGATAACGATGGTAATACTAAACCGGATGGCAGTGGTGGGTCTGATCCCGATGGAAGCGGAGACAACGCAGATGAAACAACCCACCAGATTAAAGTGACACTGCCAGGTGAACGAGAGGCCGCCTCTACAGTGGTGATCCAGGTAAATGGAGGCATCCTTTACAGTAAGTCCGTTGGAGTAGATGAAAGCGTAATCTCTGTCAGCTATGTAGGTGCCATTGACAGTATTGACGTTACAGTGGATGGCGAAGCTTACAGCGATTACTCTGTTTCATGAGGGGATTGATTGTGAAAGCCCTCAGTGGCTTCTACTATGTAGACTGCGATGGTGAAATCATCCAATGCAAGCCTCGCGGAAAATTCCGCTACGAAAAAGTCACGCCGCTGGTAGGTGATTGGGTGGAGATTGCACCCACAGAACCGGGCAAGGGGCGGTTGGATCAGATTGCACCACGTAAGAATAAGTTCCAACGCCCCTCCGTTGCCAACATGGATCAGATGATAATGATTGCAGCGCAGACAATTCCTGTGACAGATCCGTTTTTGATTGACCGGGTGGCAGCCATCGCAGAATTAAAATCTTGCGAGCCGATTCTGGTAATCAATAAATGTGATCTGGAATCCGGTGACGCACTTTGTCGGTGTTATCACTCTGCCGGGCTGCAAGCCTTTCAGGTCAGTGCCAAAACGGGAGAGGGAATGGATTCCCTGCGGGAATGCTTGAAGGGCAAAACCTCAGTGTTTACCGGAAATTCCGGTGTAGGAAAATCTAGTATTTTAAACGCATTGGATCCGCGCTTTGGAATTGAAACAGGCGAGGTTAGCAAAAAGCTAGGCCGTGGCAGACATACGACCCGTCATGTAGAGCTGTTCCGGCTGGAGGGCAACGCAGTGATTGCAGATACACCAGGCTTTGCCGCCTTTGATACGGAGGTTACGGAGTTGCTGGACAAAGAGCGCCTTGCCTATGGGTTCCGGGAGTTTGTTCCTTATCTGGGTCAGTGCCGCTTTGTGGGTTGCACTCATGTCAAGGAAAAAGGATGTGCAATCTGTCAGGCAGTCAAGGTTGGTGCAATCAACAAGAGCAGACACAGCAGCTATGTCCGCCTATATGCCACAGCGAAGGAGCATAAAGCATGGGAGACAAAGTAAAGGAAGCCACAGCAGTGGTGATCGGCTCTGCTCCTTGTGGAAGCTGGGAAAACTTGAAGCGCTATCCACTGGAGGGCGCGTACATGATTGCCGCAGACGGTGGCAGAATCAGCGCGGAGCAGGCTGGGCTATCCATCGACTGGTATACGGGAGATGGAGATTCCGGCGGCTTCGCTGCTGGTTTATCTGGTGAGGTTTTACCGGTGGAAAAGGACGTGACAGATCTGGAGGCAGCGGTGCAGCATGCATTAGCGAATGGTTTTCAACGCATTGTTTTGTGGGGTGCATCGGGAGGCAGAGGAGATCATCACCTGGCAAACTTGCAGCTCCTGGAACAGATTGCGTTGCAAGGTGGGCAGGGACTCTTTTTGGATTCGGTGAACGAAGTGCGTTACTTGGATCCCGGCAGTGTCCACATTCCCAACGATCCACCCTACCGCTATTTGGGATTGATCCCTCTGGATGCCCAGTTGCACGGCGTCAGCATACAGGGAACGAAATATCTCCTCCATGAGGCAACGGTACCACGAGGTAGCACCAGAACGGTAAGCAACGAAATCCTTGATGGATTTGAAGCGGAAATTACCATTGGTACGGGAGCTGCTTTGCTGGTACGCAGCGTACCCCTCTGGGAAAAAAATTCCGGATCTAAAACAGAATCAATTTGAGATCGGCACATTTAACCGTCTCCTGACGTATATTGTGGATAGCAGTAATGCAGTCTGCAGATCGGAAGGGGGGCGGTTTTTTGCGCAGTTGTAGGGGAAGAGGGCTTTGTGCCATTTCCCTCGGAATCGGAATTCTGTTGGCCATGGTTTTACCCATTGGTGTAATTATGTTTGTGTCCGCTCTTGCCATGATTCTGCTTGGATTGGCCTGGATGCGAAAATATTGATATTAGGAGGAATATAACTATGAAAATCGTTATTTTGCGTGCACCGAAAATGTTAGCTGGATTACTGAGAAGAGTCTTTCGAATTTAGTAAAACAGTTCTATTGACCGGCCTCTGCACATAATCTCCTGATAGAATCACACCCGGAACCATGTTGTGTTCCGGGTCAAAGGAGAGGAAGCATTTGGAATTAGAATTGAATAAAACCTCACTGCCATATTATGACTTGATTTTCCATACACAGGTTGCCAGAGAAGAAACTATGGAAATGATCGTACCGGATGCTTACCCTGATATTTCTAGACTGCTGGATACCAACTGTATCTGCTGTTTGAACACCAGGGAAGCTTCGGATGGCGCCGTGTCCCTTGCTGGACGAATTCGCTGTAGTATTCTGTATCTGCCAGAAAATACGGGGGAGATCAACAGCTTGGGGGCGGAGCTGGAATTTCAGTGCAGTGTAGATCAGGAAACGATCAACGCAAGGTGTAGTGTAGTAGCAATCCCGCGGATTCTGTCCGCAGAAACAAAGGCCATCAATCCGCGGAAGATACTGATCCGAGTAAACTATGAAATTACCCTCCGCGTCTATCAAACCGAAACCTTGCTGCTCCCCTGTGGTGTAACGGAATCCGGTGTGGTAGAAGAGAAGCAGGAACAAGCGGAAGGGTACTTTGCAATCGCGGTACCAGAAAAACGATTCCAGTTTCAGGATCAGTTGAACCTTTCCGGCAGTCAACCAGCGATTGAGGAGATTTTACGAGTACAGTCTGATGTCAGCTGTAGTGACGCAAAGCTGATTGGCGGCAAGTTGGTGTTCAAAGGAGATGTTGTTCTGCGTATGCTCTACCGGAGCGTAGATCATACCACACTTGTAACAGAGTTTGTTCTGCCATATTCCCAAATCCTGGACGCACCGGAAGCAGATGAAACTGCGGAGTTCCAAATGGAAGCGGTACTTTTGAATTGGAGTCTGGGTGAGCTGTCTGGGGACGGTAGAAGTATGGTAGTGGAGCTGGAGTTGTACGCGTATGCGGAAATCCGGGCACCCAAAAGCCTGCCACTTTTGGCAGATGCCTACAGCGTGCGCTGTTGCGTGCAGCCTAATTTCTCACCCTTTGTTTTTCCGCAGATGGTAGAACGCGGCGTTCGCCGGGAATCCAAACGAGAACTGCTGGAAACCGGGGAGAAGGATGTTTCCATACTGGATCTGCGTTGTTTGGTGGTGCAGGCTTCCACGACAAAAACAGCGGAAAAACTGGTTCTGAAGGCGGCAGTGCAAATGGAATTGCTCTGCGTGGATGAGGGGGGAAGTGTGGAACGGCTGAGCCGACACTTGACCTTGGAAAGCGAGGTTGCAGTCACCGGCGAAGTTGAGGCAATGGTAACCTGTGTGCTGACGGAAGGAAATGCATTGCCGGCAGCCAACGGAGTAGAACTGAGAGTAGGCGTGGAGTTTCAGATGCTGTTGCTGCGCAGGGAGGAACGACTGGGAATTTCAGCGCTGGATATGGATGAAAACCAACTTCTTGAACAGGAGGGTAAACCATCCATTGTGTTACGGCAAATGATCGACGGAGAATCTCTGTGGGACATTGCCAAGGCATATGCTACAACCATCAGTGAAATTCAGCAGGCAAATGGACTAGAAGAGGATACTGCGGAATCAGGGCAACTGCTGTTGATTCCACATAAACGGTAAGCAGGAGGTGAGTTCGTGGAAAATAATCAGATTTATGAAGAAATTGCATGGAGAACCGGCGGGGACATCTATATTGGAGTGGTTGGTCCGGTAAGAACCGGAAAGTCTACGTTTATCAAGCGGTTCATGGAGACCATGGTCATCCCAAACATCGACAACGTGTATCGACGGGAGCGGGCTAGGGACGAGCTGCCACAAAGTGGTTCTGGACGGACAATCATGACCGCAGAACCAAAATTTGTTCCGGAAGAAGCGGTTCAATTAAAGCTTGATGATGGCGGAAGTTTTTCCGTTCGTTTGATCGACAGCGTTGGGTATTTGGTGCCCGGTGCAGTAGGCCAGATGGAGGATGATGCACCACGCATGGTAACGACGCCGTGGTTTGACTATGAGATACCGATGAGTGAAGCCGCGGAAATCGGAACCAGAAAGGTGATCGAAGAGCATTCCACCATTGGAATCGTGATTACAACGGATGGTTCTATTTCAGAGATCCCACGTTCCGATTACTTAGAGGCAGAGGAACGAGCCATTCGGGAGCTGCAGGCATTGGGGAAACCCTTTATGGTGCTGTTAAATTCCCAACATCCCTTGGAAGAGCGAACCCTGGCAATCAGTGCGGACATTACCAGTCGGTACGGTGTTACCTGTATGCCAGTGAACTGCCAGACCTTATCAGAGGAAAATGTAGCAGGAATTATTAAAGCAGTACTCTACGAATTCCCGGTAAAAGAGTTGGATCTTTATCTGCCATCCTGGGTCGATGCGCTGCCCTACAGTCACCCCATTAAGGAAGAATTGTACGCTTCCATTCGAGAGAGCAGTCATCAGATGCATCGACTAAAAGAGGTACAGCCTGCCATTGAACGGATGGGGCAGTGCGATACCATAGACAGAACAGAGATTATGTCCATGAATCTTGGTACCGGTATCGCACAGGTACAACTCAGCGTTCCGAGATCACTGTTCTACCAAACGCTGAGTGAGCAGTCTGGCCTGGAGGTAAAGGACGATGGAGATTTGCTCCAGATGTTGACCCTGCTCTCTGGCGTCAAAGCGGAGTACGACAAGGTTTCTGAAGCGTTACAGGAAGTGCGGGAAAACGGATACGGAATTGTTGTTCCGTCTATTGATGAACTACAGTTGGAGGAGCCGGAGATCGTAAAACAGGGCGGCCGATATGGCGTAAAGCTCAAGGCGAGTGCACCTTCTATTCACATGATACGAGCGGATATTGAGACCATGATCTCACCCATTGTAGGCAATGAAAAGCAGTCGGAAGAGATGATCCACTACCTTTTACAGGAATTTGAAGGCGACATCAAAAAAATTTGGCAGTCCAACATATTTGGTAAGTCTTTCCACGAGCTGGTCAATGAGGATTTGCAGGGTAAACTGATGCGTATGCCGGAGGAAGCGCGGGTGAAACTGCGAGAAACCCTGGAACGTATCATTAATGAGGGAACCAGCGGATTGATCTGTATCATTTTGTAGAAATTGGTGAGGGAAATCCCTCACCTTTTCTTTTTGTTCAAGATATCTTTAGAAAAGCCCTCCTTTTGTATAAGTCGACATAATTCTTTGGCAGTGGCATAAAAAGGGATGGCCATTTTTTGAACAAATTGACGAATGTAAGTCAAAGTGCACAACGAAAACAGATAAAATTTGGAACTTTTTCTTGGTGATCTTGATTGAAATCCCTTAAAAAAAGGTATACTATGACACTAGGAAAAAGCTTCCACAACGGGTAACCATACATGTAGGGAAGCTGAATGGAGGTCGCAAAAATGGCAAGATTTACTCTCCCCCGTGATCTGTATCATGGAAAAGGCTCTTTGGAAACGCTGAAAACCCTCGAAGGGAAACGTGCTATGGTGTGCGTTGGCGGTGGCTCAATGAAACGTGCCGGGTTCCTGGATCGCGCTTGCGATTACCTGGAAGAGGCTGGTATGGAAGTGCAGCTGATTGAGGGGATTGAAGCAGATCCGTCTGTGGAAACCGTGGAAAAGGGTGCCAAAGCAATGCTGAAGTTCCAGCCGGACTGGATTGTCGCTATGGGTGGCGGCTCCCCAATTGATGCGGCAAAAGCAATGTGGATTAAGTATGAGTATCCTGACATTACTTTTGCTGATATGTGTAAAGTATTCGGTCTGCCTCAGCTGCGGAAAAAAGCTCACTTCTGTGCCATTCCGTCCACTTCCGGCACGGCTACCGAAGTAACTTCGTTCTCAATTATTACCGACTACTCTAAGGGAATTAAGTATCCAATCGCTGATTTTGAGATTACTCCCGATATAGCCATCGTAGATCCGGAACTGGCAGAGACTATGCCGGCGAAGTTGGTGGCCCACACTGGCATGGATGCGTTGACCCATGCGATAGAAGCCTTTGTTTCCACAGCAAACTGTGACTACACCGATGCACTGGCACTCTACGCAATTCGAATGATTGGCAAAAACCTGGTCGGCTCCTTTAAGGGCGACAAGGAGATGCGCGACAAGATGCACAACGCGCAGTGCCTGGCTGGCATGGCTTTTTCCAACGCACTGCTGGGCATCAACCACTCCATGGCGCACAAAACCGGTGCAGCATTTGCGGATGGACATCTGATACATGGTGCAGCCAACGCCATGTATCTGCCCAAGGTAATCCGTTACAACGCCAAAGATAAAACGGTTGCTGAACGGTATGCTATCATCGCAGATGACCTGAAGCTAGGTGGCAACACCGTGACGGAAAAAATTGATCTGTTGATTGCCTACGTCCGTAACAAGTGCGATGAGCTTAACATGCCTCATTGCATCAAAAACTATGGACCTGGTGGCTTGCCTGCGGAACAGGGCTTTGTAACGGAAGCAGAATTCCTGAAAAAGCTACCAGAGATTGCGGTGAACGCCATTGGCGATGCCTGCACTGGCTCCAACCCTCGTCAGCCGTCTCCCGAAGAGATGGAACGCCTCTTTAAGTGCTGCTACTACGACCTAGAAGTAGACTTTTAATTATGACTGCCTAGTGCCGTAGAAGGGAGTCGGTAGAATGGAATTACGAGACAAAAACGGATTGACTGAGGCCGAATTCCTGAAGGGATATCGACAAAAAGATTATCCCAGACCGTCACTGACTGCTGATCTGGCGGTAATCCGTTCTCTTGAGGAGCCTGCGATTCTATTGATTCGCCGCGGTGGCCATCCTTACCTGAACTGTTGGGCGTTGCCAGGCGGGTTTGTAATGCCAGGGGAAGACGCACAAACTGCTGCCCACCGTGAACTGCAAGAGGAAACTGGGTTAGAGAATCTGCCGTTGGCACCATTGGGTCTTTATAGCAAACCAGGACGTGATCCCCGCGGCTGGGTTGTATCAGCAGCGTTTTTGGCAGTGTCCCAAGCGTTTTCACCGGTCTGCGCCAATGACGATGCAGCGGATGCTGCTTGGTTCGCAGTGCGGGAAATCCCCACTGATACAGATACGCTGTCATTGACCCTACGGCAAGGAGAAACAACCCTGAAGCTATCTGCTTCTCGGAGGAACAATCCAGTTAACGGGCGCCTAGAGGCTTACGTACAGTCATCTGAAGGAATTGCCTTTGACCATGCGCAAATCATTGCCGATGCCTGGCTTTGCTTTGTAGCTGGATAGAACCCCGAACCTGATTATTCTACTTTAGAATCGCCCCCATTTGCGATGCAGTGAGAAATGTCTGCCGCAAATGGGGGCTTGTCGCGCAAATTTGCGCCTCTTTGTGGTAATTGGTTGACAAATCTTGTCCTAAAGTGCAAAATAAAAACAATCCGAAACGAAAAATAATCCAAAGTTGAAGGGTAAGATGGAGAAAAAGTGTTCTAAGAAGCAGATGCTGAAAGCAATGCTCCTGTCAACCATTCCGGTTATAACAGGCTATATTTTTGGGGGAATGGCATTTGGCATTGTTCTGTCCGATAAAGGGTACAGTATTTGGTCGGCATTTCTTATGAGTACCACCATGGCAGTGTGATTGGGGCTTTAATTGGAAAAGCGCTTACGATAGATGCTACTAGCTATATGCTGTTGATTCAAGTTGTTTTTTAACGCCGGTTTGGCTATATTAGGTTGATGGGGAGGGTATTACATATGAAATTGCAAAAACTGTTTGAGCCTATTACATTAAACAAAATGACCTTAAAAAACCGCCTTGTCATGACTGCGATGCACTTGCTGTATACCGACGATGGCCATGTGAGTGAGCGGGCAAAGGCATTTTACCTTGCCCGCGCAAAGGGTGGTGTTGGGATGATTATCGCTGGTGGCGCTGCCGCTGATCCCTACATCGGATATTCCAATATGCTGCGAATGGATCAAGATCGTTTCATCCCGGGCTGGAAGGAATTGGTGGATGCAGTACATGCCTACGATTGCAAATTATGCCTACAGTTTTTGACACCCGGCCGCTATGGTAGAGCAGAAAATGTAGAAGGAGATACCGATGTGCTCTCCGCGTCTGATGTATACGCAAAAATGACCGGATCAACGCCCAGGCCTATGACAGTTGAAGACATTCAACGCATTCAAAAGAATTACGCAGAAGCAGCACTGCGCTGTAAAAGAGCAGGCATTGACGGAGTGGAGATTACCGCAGGATCCGGTTATCTGATCTGCCAGTTTTTGTCGCCTGTTACAAACAAGCGGGAGGATGCGTACGGTGGCAGCTTTGAAAACCGTTGTCGCTTCGGTGTGGAATTAGTACAGGCAGTGCGAGATGCAGTGGGCCCGGATTATCCGGTCATGGTTCGTGTTGCTGGCAATGATTTTGTGAGCGGTGGATGTACCAACGAGGACTGCGTGGCCTTTTGCAAAAAGCTGGAGCAGTTCGGGGTGGATTTGCTGGATGTGACCGGAGGATGGCACGAGACCGCGATTCCACAGCTCCCGGGAGATGTTCCGAGAGGCGGCTTTACCTACCTTGCACAGGCAGTAAAGGATGCGGTGTCCGTTCCTGTTTTGTCTGCGAACCGCCACAATGATCCAGTTGAAGCAGAGACCATTCTGGCTCTGGAACAATGCGACATGGTGGGAGTATGTAGGACACTAGTTGCAGATCCCGATTGGCCCAACAAGGCTGCCGCAGGAGCATTTGATGAAATCCGACGCTGTGTGGCCTGTAACCAAGGGTGTTTGGCACATGTATTCAACAACGAACCGTTGGAATGCTTGGTGAACGGATTTGCCGGACGAGAATCCTTACAGAAGAACGAGAAGGCAGATGTGGGCAAAAAGCTGCTGGTAGTAGGCGGCGGTCCAGCTGGCTGTGAGTTTGCCTATCGTGCAGCGGAACGTGGACATGAGGTTACACTGTGGGAAAAGAGCAGCGTCATTGGTGGACAGCTTGATTTGGTGGCGGCTCCTCCGGCAAAAGGTGAATTCGCCAATTTGACGGCTTTCTATCAAGCGATGCTGAAAAAGTATAGCGTTCATGTAAAACTGGAACAAGATGCTACAGCAGAAGCGATTGCTAACGGTGGTTTTGATGAGGTAATTCTTGCTACCGGATCCACCCCCAAGAACCTGGCAGTGCCGGGTAATATTCCGGTTTATACCGCAACAGATATTTTAAGGAAAAAGGTCATCGCCGGACGCAATGTTGTGGTTTTAGGCGGCGGTACGGTAGGATGTGAAACAGCCGCTTATCTGGCTCACGAAGGGGCGTTATCACCGGAAAAGCTGTACTTTATGATAACCCAGCAGGCGGAATCGGAAGCAGTCATTACTGCCCTGTTGAATCGCTCTAGGCGCAATGTTGCACTGGTGGCAAGGACAAAAATCGGTGCGGACTTTGATTTCGGCTGCGCTTGGCCCCTGCTAAAGGATCTGCGCCGTCTAGGTGTCAAGCAGTATCAGTATACAAATCTGGTGGATGTGGCTGAAAATGAGGTGATTGTGGCAGTAACGGATCGAAAAACAGGAACGATAACCGAAAAACGACTGCCCTGTGATACCATCGTTGCGGCCGTTGGCTCGGTTCCCAATGACAAACTGTTCCAAGAACTAAAGGAAATTGGGATTCCGGTGTACCAAATCGGAGATGCGAACAAAGTCGGCAAAATTACCGGTGCCATTCGTCAGGCGGATGATTTGGCAATGCAAATTTGAGTTTAAAAAACAGGCAGACACGGAATCGTGCCTGCCTGTTTCAGTGGTGACATTGCTTAGTCAAATACACCGTTGGATTTTAATTTGTCGTAGTCAAGCCCCAGTTCATCCATCACTTCCTGCGTATGATATCCCAAGGGGTAACCGCCCTTTTCATATACAATGGGGCATTCGGACAATTTCATGGGAGAACCCAACTGTTTGACTTTTTTCCCGCCTGTGCAGGGGACTTCCACTTCAACAACTAGTTTCCGTTCCTGAATATGTTCATCTTCCAGCAGTGCTTCCTGCAAAGATAGAACCGGTTCTACGCAGCAGTCCAAATCCTTGAAGATAGTAACCCACTGATCTCTGGTCTTAGATTTTATCACAGTACGAATGCGGGAGCGAACCTGCTCAAATTCGGTAGGCTCTACGGTGCCTTCAATTAAATCCGGGCATCCGATCCCAGTACAGAAAGCAGACCAGAATTTCGGCTCCAAAGAACCGACACTGAGATATTCACCATCGCTGGTTTCATAGTATCCGTAAAGAGAACCACCATTGAGTCGTCTGGATTCTCTACCGCAGTCCTCACCGGTTGCAAGGAAGCGAGTACCATCCATGGCAGTAAAGGGAACCAGACCATCTAGCATAGCAACATCAATATACTGGCCCTTACCAGTTCTATGGCGGTAGTTGACCGCAGCTAGAATACCGACAACGGAATTCATAGATCCGACGCAGATGTCTGCAATCTGAATATTCATGGGGGCAGGGCCCGCATCCTGATAGCCAGCCATGGCTAGATTTCCGCTGCGCGCCAGGTAATTGCAATCGTGTCCGGCAGCCTTTGCCATAGGGCCAGTTTGTCCATATCCGGTGAGGGAGCAGTAAATAAGGGCTGGATTGCACGCCTTTAGATCTTCGTAACCCAAGCCTAATTTATGCATGACGCCGGGGCGAAATTGTTCGATAACAATATCATATTCCATAATCAGCTTTTTTACAATTTCTACAGCATCAGGATGCTTTAGGTTGAGAAATAAATTGCGTTTGTTCCTACCGAGCCAGGCTTCATTTGCGGCAAGATCGGTTCCGTCGACAAAGGGTTCGTATTCTAATACAATATCTTTTTTGCTGGGAGAGCTTACCTTTAACACCTCGGCACCTAAGTCGGCTAAGACCAGAGTGGCGTAGGGGCCGGGCAACAGAGTAGTAAAGTCGAGAATTTTCAGGCCATCCAATGCTTTCATTTTTTCAAACCTCCAAAGCAGAATAATCACGCATATTGTCTTCTTTATTGTAACCTATATCTTGTATATTTGCAAAGCGCTTCTAAAAAGGACAGACTGGACTTCTTTGAAATCCAGCCTGTTTTAGGTCCCTTTATTAATTTAGTGCGTCGGTAAATTGTTCACCAGTACCATACTTTTCATATACATAGTCAATATCCTTGTCACCACGTCCCGACAGATTCACAAGAATGGAACCGTTTTGGTGCTCTTTTGCGTAGCGGATGGCATAAGCCAGAGCATGGGAACTTTCAATGGCAGGAATAATTCCCTCAGTTCTACACAGAAGGAAGAACGCTTCCATAGCTTCTTCATCCGAAACTACATCGTAAGTGACTCGGCCACACTCCCTCAGGTAAGCGTGTTCCGGACCGACACCTGGATAGTCCAATCCGCTTGCGATGGAATAGACCGGAAGGGGATCACCCTGTTCGTCCTGGAGCAGCATGCTTTCAAAGCCGTGAAGAATACCCTTGCTTCCGAATTTCATTGAAGCCGCGTGATCGCCTACGTTTTCACCTCTGCCCAGCGGTTCTACGCCGACGATGTCAACGGGGTCCGATAGGAATGCTTCAAACATACCAATTGCATTGGAGCCACCGCCCACTGCTGCGCAGACCACATCGGGAAGCAAACCAGTCATCTGCTGGAACTGATCTCTGGCTTCATAGCCCACTACGCTCTGGAAGTCCCGAACCATAAGCGGGAAGGGGTGGGGGCCCAGAGCGGAGCCGATGCAGTAAATGGCATCTTTGTACTCCCGCATGTAGCCATCAAAGGCAGCGTCTACTGCTTCTTTCAGTGTTTTCAACCCGTGGGATACAGGGATCACTTTTGCGCCCAGCATCTGCATGCGAATCACATTGGGATGCTGCTTTGCGATATCCACTTCGCCCATATAGATGTCGCAATCCAGCCCAAAATAGGCAGCGGCAGTTGCCAGCGCTACGCCATGCTGACCGGCTCCGGTTTCTGCGATGAGTTTTTTCTTACCCATGAATTGTGCCAATAAGCCTTCCCCCATGCAATGGTTTAGCTTATGTGCACCAGTATGGTTCAAATCCTCCCGCTTCAGATAAATTTGACACTTACCAAAGACCCGGGACAAACGTGCGCAGTGATAGACTGGAGTGGGACGTCCCTGAAACTCTCTGCGAATCCGGCGCAGTTCACTGATGAACTGGGCACTGTGGCAAATTTCCTGATAGGCATCGTTAATTTCCTCAAAGGCAGGAACCAGTTCGGGGGGCAGGAAGGAACCACCGTACTGACCGAAATAGCCGTTTTTGTCAGGGAATTCTTTCAGATAGTTGTCAAAGTCTTTATAAGTTTTCATAAAATAATCTCCTTAATGATAGGTTGTTGACGGATCGGCAAAAGAGATCGGTTTGCCATCGAAAATCTAATCGGTTCATTCTGTAATCCCACTTAAAAGTACAAAAGTAAAACAAAAACGCCCTGTTCCATAGAATTATCTTCCATGGGACAAGACGTTAGAAAGCTAACAAGATCCTGCGGTGCCACCCAAATTGATGCAGTGCATCCTCTTAAGACGTACAATTATGATACGCTCCACTTGATAACGACTGTGGGTGCCGTCGATTGCTACTAGCGTAATGCGTTCGTTCGCCCTCAAAAGTCCATTCACCAATCCGTTCCCTGCCGCAATTCCACCATCTGCCGCTCGCTGTAAGGTTCTGGAATGGTTACTCTTCTTTCTCAACGGTTTCAAAATGTTATTAACACTTTATCAATTTCAGTAGATAAAGTCAAGTGGTTTTTGAAAATTCTCATCAAAACAACAAAATGAGAGGTGCTTATGCATAAAGTGTGTGAAATTTGTGTAAAAAGAGGGAGAAGCAAGAGAATTCGACAGGATCTCTCTTGCGCAAAAGGCGTCATTATTGTATCATAAAAACGAGGTGAAGCAACAATGAAGCTGATTAGTTTAATCGAAAACACCGGAAAACGGAGCGATTTGCAGACAGAACATGGGTTGAGTCTATATATCGAAACGGAGCAGCACCATGTATTGTTTGATACCGGCGCAACAGATCGCTTTATTGGAAATGCGGAAACGCTGGGGGTCTCTCTCTCCGATGTTGATGTGGTTGTGCTGTCTCATGGACACTTTGACCATACTGGCGGCATAAGCGCGTTTCTGCAGCAAAACCAGTCAGCCAATATCTACATTCGAGAAAATGCCTTCGAACCATTTTATCACTGCTCACCGACAGAGGTAAGAGAAATTGGAGTGAAGGAGTTGCAAAAAAATCACCCGCGTCTGACGCTTACAACAGGAAATCTGAAGATTGATGCGGAACTAACGCTGTTTACCAACGTAAAAGGACGCAGATGTTATCCCGCTATAAATTTGAAGCTGAAGTATTTTGATGGAACAGGTTATAGACAGGACGATTTCCGCCACGAGCAGAATTTGGCGATCACAGAAGGGGACAAGCGTGTTTTAATCTCCGGCTGTTCCCACAACGGAATTGTCAACATCCTGGATGAATATCAGGCACTGTTTCACAGGTTTCCTGATGTGGTAGTGGGGGGATTTCACACGGCTGGAAAGGATGATTTTGACGAAAACGCGACCCAACAGATTCGGGAAATGGCGCAGGCACTAAAAGAAACCGGTGCAGTTTTTTACACGTGTCATTGTACCGGAGAGAAACCCTATCAAATTTTAAAGGCGGAACTAGGAGCGGATATTCACTATCTCTCCACTGGGGATCAAATTCTTATTTGAGTCTTACAGAAATAACTTGACAAACGCCAAGTGCTACAGTATGATTGCTAACATCGTTAAATGCTTCTTGGATTAGTGATAGGGAAAGGAACAAAGGGAAACGCTATGGATTGTGATTTACTCGCAGAAATGTTAGTGGACCAAACAGAATTGCTGTTTCGACATGGTCCACACAAACAGATCGGAAAATCAGCAAGAGGGGAGTGCTTTGTGCTCCGTTGCTTGGCCCGATCCCCCGCTCCGTTGCTGCCCAGTGATCTCAGCGAACAGATACATGCCAGTACCGCCCGCATTGCGGTGGTACTCAATCGGCTAGAACGGAAAGGGTTTGTTTCCCGCGCCATTGATACTGCGGATCGTAGGCGCATTTTGGTTACATTGACTGAAGCGGGAAGAGAATACACCGAAACGGTGCGCGCACAGCTATGCGAAAATATGAAGTGTTTGTTGGAAGAATTGGGGGAACAGGATGCCCAAGAGTATCTTCGGATTACAAAACGGATTCTTCGGATCACCCAGAGCAGTGTCAACAAGGCGAGACACTCGGTGCGAGGGGACTGGTAAGTTTTACATCCGGGTTAGCTAACGGAGTTAATTACTTGTCGTATTGTGACGATTGGAAGGATTTAATCGAAACCCAGACCAGAATGGAGGCAACCATATGAAGCAAAATTTAGAGCATACAGTTGAAATTACGGAGACACCTGTTATCGTAAAAAAAGGAGAAAAGCCGATTCCTTTTGATGGGAATTTACGAGCAGAAGCGCTGCGTATTCCCAAGGTCATCCGACAAAGCACAGGTATCTTTGTGTTTGGAAAACGAATTAAGTCTCTGGTCTTTTCTACCGATCTAGCAATTATTAAAAATGTTGATGCGGATGCAGTTTTTGCCGTGCATCCCTTTACGCCACAGCCAACCATTACAAATGCTATCCTGGCTTCTGCCGATGTTCCTGTGTTTGCTGGAGTTGGGGGCGGAACAACTCTGGGCAGTAGAATGATGCAAATGGCAATTTCTGCTGAATCTCAAGGAGCCGTTGGCGTTGTGGTTAATACCAAAGGGAAAAATGAAACCATTGCCAAGCTCCATCAGTTTCTTGAAATCCCAGTAGTAATTACGGTAATCACGAAAGGCGAGGATATACAGAGTCGGATTGAAAGTGGTGCGTCTATTATCAACGTATCTGCTGCCAACCAAACGCCAGAAGTAGTAGCGGAAATTCGGGCTCAATATCCCAAAATCCCTATTATAGCCACTGGGGGACCTACAGACGAAAGCATTTTGGAAACAATTACCGCTGGAGCAAACGCAATCACATGGACGCCCCCATCCACCGCAGAGCTGTTTAAAGAAATTATGGTGAAGTATCGGGTGAATGGATTGCTTTGAATAAAACCGGCAATTTAAATACGGCGTAAAACGGCATGTAGTTTTTACTACATGCCATTTTTGCTATATTTTAGCCTAAAAGAGGATGTGGTTCAATGAAGCGGAAGCTGTGTCTTTTTTAAAGGATAACCTATTGACGGAGTATGATTTGTGTGCTATATTAATCCTATAAATAAAGTAGGAATTAGGTGAAAATAATGTATGTGTATGCAGATAACGCGGCGACCACCTGTGTCAGCCCTGTAGCGGCAGAGGCAATGATCCCCTGCTTTACAAAAGTATATGGAAATCCCTCAACCTTTCACTCTGTAGGACAGAAGGCAGCCGAATATTTGGAAAATGCCCGGGACACTGTGGCCAAATTGTTGAATGCTGATGCCAAAGAGATTTACTTTACCGCCAGCGGTAGTGAGGCGGACAATCAGGCAATTCGATCTGCGGCATTCCTTGGAGGAAAGAAGGGAAAGCGGCATATTATCTCCACTCAATTTGAACACCACGCGGTTCTTCATACCCTGGACAAGTTAAAAAAAGAAGGGTTTGAAGTTACTTTATTGGACGTGCATAAAAAGGGAATCGTAACACCAGAAGAGATTGCATCGGCTATACGAGAGGACACCTGCCTGGTTACTATCATGTTTGCGAATAATGAGATTGGGACGCTTCAACCGATTTCGGAAATCGGTGCACTGTGCCAGGAACGGGGGGTTCTATTTCACACAGATGCAGTACAAGCGGTAGGTCATGTACCGGTGGACGTAAAGGCAATTCAGATTGATATGCTTTCGCTTTCCGGGCACAAGTTCCATGGCCCCAAAGGTGTCGGTGCCCTCTATGTCCGACAAGGCATTCCGTTAATCAATCTGATCGAAGGCGGTCAGCAGGAACGGGGGAAACGAGCTGGAACGGAAAATGTTCCCGGAATTGTAGGGATGGCAGCTGCCCTGGAGGAATCGGTAGCTCATTTGGACGAAAATATTAAAAAGGTAACTGCACTGCGGGAAAAGCTCATTATTGGCTTGGAGGGTATCCCTCACAGTTGCCTGAATGGCGATCGGAACCAGCGTGTGCCGGGAACCGTAAACTTCTGTTTTGAGGGGATCGAAGGGGAGAGTCTACTACTCCTGTTAGATGAAAAGGGTGTTGCGGCATCCTCCGGTAGTGCCTGTACCTCAGGATCGCTGGATCCAAGTCACGTCTTATTGGCGCTGGGGCTGCCCCATGAAATTGCCCACGGCAGTTTGCGGCTTTCTATCGGTGAATACAACACTGAGGCAGAGATTGACCACATTATCCAGGTTGTACCAGGTGTTGTGCAGCGTCTCAGAGACATGTCTCCGGTCTGGGATAAGTTAGAGAAAGGCGAACAAGCACATTTGATTTAAGGAGGTTTACACCATGCTGTATAGTGAAAAAGTGATGGAGCATTTCCAGAATCCTCGTAACGTAGGCAAACTTGAAAATGCAGATGGGATTGGCGAAGTGGGCAACGCAAGATGTGGCGACATTATGCGGATGTATATCAAGGTAGACAACGATGTGATCACGGATGTGAAGTTTAATACCTTTGGATGCGGCAGTGCCATTGCAACGTCCTCTATGGCAACGGAGATGATCAAAGGGAAAACCATCAATGAGGCACTAAAACTTTCCAACCGGGCAGTGGTTGAGGCGTTGGATGGGCTGCCACCGCAGAAAATCCATTGCTCTGTACTGGCAGAGGAAGCGGTAAAGGCAGCCGTAAAGGATTATTACGACAAAAATAATATTTCCTATGATCCGTCACAATTCTGTAGTGGAAATTGTGCATGTTGCCACGGGTAAAATTACACAGAATTTTAAATCACCTCTAGACAGGCAAGGTGGAATTGAGTATGATAGAACTAAACCATCCTAAAACCATTCACAAGACGCCCAAAAACAACGTCAGCCCTGTTTGGCACAAAGGATGACCAAAGGGGAAAGCTGTCATGAAAAGAATCGTAACCATTCAGGATATTTCCTGCGTCGGAAAATGTTCCTTAACGGTGGCGCTGCCAATTATCTCTGCCTGCGGTGTAGAGACGGCAGTGATTCCTACTGCGGTGCTATCTACTCATACCGCCTTTCAAGGATTCACGTTCCGTGATTTGACCAGCGAAATCATGCCTATATCGGCACATTGGAAAAAAGAAAACCTTGGATTTGACGCAATTTATACCGGTTACCTCGGCTCTTTTGAACAATTGGAGATCGTTTCCCGTTTCATGGATGAGTTTAAAACGGAGGATAATCTGATTATCATAGATCCCGTTATGGCGGATAACGGAACGCTCTACCCTGGGTTTACGCTGGAATTTGTCAGCGAGATGGCAAAACTGTGCGGAAAAGCGGATGTGATTGTTCCCAACTTAACGGAAGCCGCCTATATGTTGGGAGTTCCCTATGTGGGAGATGGGTATGATGAAGCCTATATTAAGGAACTGTTGGTTTCGCTAAGTCAACTGGGGGCAAAACAAGTCGTGCTGACTGGTGTTAGCTTTGAATCGGATCAGTTGGGCGTTATGGCATATGATGGAGAAACCAAATCCTTTTTTTTCTATTTTAACGAAAAATTGCCGGCTAGTTTCCACGGAACTGGCGACATCTTTGCCTCTGCGATGACAGGTGCGCTAATGAACCAATGTACGTTGCAGCAGGCGCTGAAAATTGCGGTAGATTATACCGTAGAAAGTATTCGCAAGACCATGGACGATCCCAAACACCATTGGTATGGCGTGAACTTTGAACGTGCAATTCCAATGCTGGTCGAACGGCTGAACTGTAGTCGCTCACATTGAACGTGTGATGAGCAGCTTGGCTGATGATAGTAAGATAAAGAAGACGCTGGAGGGATGAAGAAGTTCTTCATCCCTAGCACAGAGAGGTGGTTGAAATGGCAGATCAAAAATGGAGAAGACTGGTTTATACTGCAATGTTTACTGCACTGACCTGCATCGCAACAATTGTAATTCAGATTCCTTCCCCCATGAACGGCTATCTGAATTTGGGCGATGCAGTGGTGTTGCTGTCTGCTTGGTTCCTTGGACCCGTTTACGGTGCCTTTGCAGGCGGAGTTGGCTCCATGCTTGCAGATGTTTTAACCGGTTACGCCTACTATGCCCCGGGAACACTGGTCATTAAAGGACTGGTTGCACTGACGGCAGCGCTTGTGTTCCGGACACTAAAAAACAAGACCAGTGGAAAATTTTTAGCAGAGATTATTTCTGGTGTTTTAGGCGAATGCATTATGGTTACAGGATATTTCGGATATGCGTGCCTGCTCCTAGGCAAGGGCGTAGCAGCTGCTACCAGCATTCCCGGAAATCTGGTTCAGGGCGGGGTGGGGATTGCCGCCGCTACAGCAGCCTATTTGGCTCTGCGTCAAGCCATCCACATTCCAAAGCTGCTGAAAGGAGACTGAAATGAACGATACGATTGTAACAGAGAGTAGAAATGCGATTGAAGAGCTGTATGAAATTGCAAAGCTGAAACGTGGAGATATTGTAGTTGTAGGATGCTCGACCAGCGAAGTGCTGGGCAGTAAGGTCGGAACCAACTCAGATCCTGATACGGCAAAAGCGCTCTTTCAGAGTATCCACGACTTTTTAGATAATAAGGGTGTTTTCCTTGCCGCCCAGTGTTGTGAACACTTAAACCGTGCCATTGTTGTGGACGCAGCAGCGGTAGGGGAGGCAGAGATAGTAAATGTGGTACCCCAGCCCAAGGCAGGTGGGTCTTTTGCTACGGCGGCCTATCATATTTTGAAGAACCCGGTTGTGGTAGAGGAGATCAAGGCTGATGCCGGTATGGACATCGGCGCTACCCTCATCGGAATGCACTTGAAAAAGGTGGCGGTTCCAGTCAGACTGAAGACAACTCACATTGGGGCAGCGATTGTGATTGCAGCCAGAACCCGTCCGAAATTCATCGGCGGTGTACGGGCAATCTATGATCAGTCAAAACTCTAATTAACGCATGAATTATAACAACACATAAAACAGTACGTTGCTCTAAACCTTTCAAGGCTACTATGCTTGCCTTGAAAGGTTTGGCAACCGCAATGGCTGCCCCTCTTTTAGGGGCAGTTTTTTATTTTAGTAGTGGCACGCGGAGATAGAACACACCGTTTTCCAGTTTGTTGCTCCGAAATAATAAGCAGGTCCCGGAAGTGTCAGCGTATTTGTTGTTTTGTGAGGATCCCTTATTGTGTTGCATCATATGCAATTCGATTTGCGTGATGTACAATATCAGTGAATGGCTTCACTCCGACCACTACGCTGGGCTTCGGTTTCTGGGGCAACAACAGCTTCGCCGGCAACTTCAGCTACGAGCAGCGATGAACATCAGTACTGTGTTTCGTGATCTCAACACAATGCTCGACTGTTTTTTAGAATGAGATGACTCAACCGGCTTCTACTTTTGGGGATTTGAAATTGGCGCACTTGCGGGGCAGCCTTACAGAGCAGCGACGTTTACCACCATGTGTTCCCCGAGCTCCAACAGCTCTCCTATAAATTCGATGTACACAGCCACATGGGGGTTCCGCGAACGGTGGAGGTCGTCTATATGATTAGTATTTGCTGTGAAAGCACGATGGGACTGCTGATACCTATGAGACATTGCCATCGATGCATTGCTCTGCCATGGGACGTGCCCTTCTGGCATATATGTAGCTGCTAAAACGCAGGGAATTTTCAAGAAAAGTGAGCTCCCCCCATACACCACCTCCTGAAACGAAAATAGATCTCTGCGAAATCAACCAAGAATTGATCCGTACCAGGCAGAAGGGCTATTGTATTCTCTATGATGAGCTTACTGAGGGCAAAGAGCCCCTTGCCGCTATCAGCGTATCGGCAAGTGCCCATAGACTCAATCAGCAAGAGCGGGTGCCGGAGCTTGCAAAAGCGGTGCTTACCGCCGCAGGCAAGATATCTGGCAAACTCGGTTATTATCCGAAATAAGAAAACTGCCGTGAAATTGCTTAAACTATTTCACGGCAGTTTTTTTATTTTAGATAGATTGTAAAATGAAATGCGCCACCCTAAGAGG
>CALLZZ010000286.1 GCA_937858235.1 uncultured Clostridia bacterium | reverse complement strand
GGTTTCTATGTTAGGTGATGTTTCCGGAGTTGCCAAGATTTACCTTGTAACAGGCAAAACTGATATGAGACGCAGCATAGATGGTCTCATGGCGATCATCCGGGACACTTATCAGATGGATCCTTATGCAAATGCGCTGTATCTGTTCTGCGGTAAGCGCTGTAACACGATCAAGGCTTTATATTTCGACAAAGACGGTTTTTGTTTAATCTATAAACGTTTAGACAGTGAAGGCAGATTTCAATGGCCCCGAAATGCTGCTGAGGTAAGAGCAATTACCAGGCAGGAGTTTCGGTGGCTGATGGAAGGCCTGTCCATAGACCAGCCGAAAGCGATCCGTCCTGTACCTAAAAATAGCAACAAAGTCTTTTGATTTGTGCATTATAGAGAAAATGAAAAACTTATGGACGCCCGATTTTATCAAAAAACCGTGGTTGTCCACATCAATACCCTGAATCGGAAACTTATCCGTGTATTGCAGCTTATTTCAGGATATTGATGTGTATAACACTTCCGCAGACACTGTAAAACACGTGATTTTACGCTGTTTTACAGTAAGTTATACACAGTCAAAATGACCATACGTGATATCGCTGTCATTTGTCAAAACCCCTGATTTTTTATATAATAAAAGAAAAAGTCAGGAGGTACGGGATGTCAGCGCAAAGTGAAAATGAACTCTTAAAAATGGTCATCGAGACACAGGCATCTCGTATCAATGAGCAGGAAGAAACCATCAAAGAATTAAGAACCATGATTGATGAGCTACGCACCCTGAAAGCGAATCTCGAAGAAACCCTGGATGAATTCAGACGACAATTCTTTGGTGTAAAAAGTGAGAAAACTTCTAACAAAGAAGATACTGCAGAAACTGATGCTAAAAAAGAATCTGTTCAGGTAAAAAGCTATACGAGAGAACGCAAACCAAAAGCTACAAGGGATGAACTTTATGGGAATCTTCCAGTAAAAGAGATCATCTGTCCTGTGCCTGAGGAGGAACGCTTCTGTGACTGGTGCAATGCTGAAATGATTCCCATGAAACCAACCTTTGTCAGGGAAGAAATCCGTATTACTCCTGCCATTGTTGAAAGAGTACGATATATGCAGGAGGTACTGATTTGTCCTGATTGCAAAAAGGATTATGACGGCAGTTTCAAAAAAGGTGAAGTTCCAAGTGCTTTAATTCCGCACAGTCCTGCATCTGCTTCCGCAGTGGCATTTGTTATGTTCAGCAAATGTTTTATGGGGCTTCCTTATTACAGGCAGGAGTCAGCATTCACTCAATTGGGAGCAAAAATCCCAAGAGAAACTCTTGCAAACTGGTGTATTATAGCCGCAGAAAAATATCTGTTCCCTATCTATGACCTCATTCATAGAGAATTGATCATGCGGGATGTAATACATGCCGACGAAACCACCTGTCAGGTACTTCGTGAAGAAGGAAAGGAAGCACAGTCAACATCCTATATGTGGATTTACACTTCCGGTACGGATGGTCTGCCCAAAATCGTCATGTATGAGTATCAACCAGGTCGAGGCGGCATTCATCCACAGGAATTTTTGGAAGGATTCCATGGGATGCTCCAGTGTGATGGATATCAGGGCTACAATAAGGTGATTGATGTGTTGCTTGCATGCTGCATGGCCCACTGCAGAAGAAAGTTTTATGAAGCACTACCTGCACAGAAGAAGAAAACCATGAAGCTGCTGGATATCAATTCCCCCATAGCCATCAAGGAGCCAGTAATTCCCCAAAGTGATCTTGATAAGTACATTCCAGCGGAAATCGGTGTTGCTTATTGCAACAAACTCTTCTATCTGGAACGGGAATTCAAGGATTTACCACCGGAAGAACGAAAAGCAAAACGCTTAGAGCAGGAAGTTCCAGTATGGGATAATTTCTGGAAATGGATTAATTCCCTGAATACTACTAAAGGCAGCAAACTGGAAAAAGCGGTGAACTATGCCCAAAATCACAGGGATAGTCTATGCACCTATTTGCAGGATGGCCGCCTCGAATTATCGAACAACTATTGTGAACGGATGGCAAAATCTTATGCAATCGGAAGGAAAGCTTCCCTATTTCATGCATCAGTCGCTGGTGCAAATGCAAGTGCCATCATATATAGTCTCGTAGAGACAGCAAAAGCAAACAATCTGAACGTGTTCCAATATATCTATACATTGCTATTGTACATGCCGGGTCACAAAAATGGGCTCGAAGGTATTGAACAATTACTGCCATGGAGTGATTTCATAAAAGAGCATTGTTCTGGATTAATAGATGTTGAAA
>CALLZZ010000285.1 GCA_937858235.1 uncultured Clostridia bacterium | reverse complement strand
TTTGCTGAAAATCTGCGAGGCTATGGACTGTACTCTGGAGGATATTATGGAGACGGTGAGGGATTGACAAGGAGGTGAAATCGTGCCAAATGTGGTTACGCTCGATATGAACACCCCCTCTGTTCAATATCTGTGCAGGAAGGATAAGCGTCTGGCAAAGGTCATAAGCATGGTTGGTTCTATTAGCTATGTCCCTTATGAAGAAGATACCTACCCTTTTCTTATTCATGAGATTATTGAACAGATGTTATCTGTAAAAGCAGGGCAGAAAATATATGGTCGTTTAGAAAACTTGTGCAATGGAGAAATCACACCAGAGCGAATTAGCACACTTAGCGATGATGAGATTCGTGGGATTGGAACCTCTAACGCCAAGGTTGAATACATAAGGAATATTACAGATGCTATTACTGACAAGACACTTGATTTTGCGAAACTGCGAAATCTGCCAGATGAGGAAGTCATAAAAGCCCTAACAAAAATTAGAGGTATTGGTAGTTGGACTGCCAAAATGTATCTGATATTCGTCCTTAATCGACAAGATATTCTGCCTTTTGAAGACGGTGCGTTCCTTCAAGTGTACCGTTGGATGTATAAGACCCATGACTGCGATGCAAAAGCAGTCAAAATAAAATGCAAAAAATGGAAACCGTATTCTTCAATCGCATCTCGATTTTGTTACAGAGCGTTAGATGCGGAGATAACAAACGAAGAATTTCACCTCTTTAAATGAAAGGAACAAGACAAAATGAGTGCAAAAGATGCAAGAAATGAACGTGTACGAAAAATCCTTGATTCGCTTTATGAAAGAGCAACAGATGCCAGTGTTGAAATTGATGAGTCAAAATATAAGAAATCTTTGGAAAAACTGTTTTCTACCACAGCTTGGGGTTTTAGAGAAATCCTTCTTGTGGTAATTATCGGAATGCGCCTTGACCCCACTTATAAAGCCTCTACCAGTCTATACAACTGCAATCCACGAGCAATTTATGAGGGACCTATTAAAGAATTTTTTATTGATAAGGAAATCCCTCACCGAAAATCTGGACCATTAAATGTCGCAAAAGCTACCGTGGGTTTGGACATGACATGGGCAACTCAACGCAGACCCTCAGATGTTGCAACGGAAGTTGTCAAACTTGTAAATTACATGGAAACCGATGGCCCAGACAAAGAAATTCGTATCAATGACGTGGGAACATCGCTTCTCCGTAGACTTGTTGCTTATTCCAATAGTATTGAGACCTTGGCGGTAACTATTAATCCCACATCTGACCCTGAGTTTCTCTATCGTTTATGCTATGAATTAATCACAAAAACCCCGGACGCGGGAAACACTCCTCAAAAGATAGCGGCGTACTTACTCAAAAATTACCACACATTTCTGCATACTGGTGTTATAGTTACTGGTGAGGACGATCGTGCGTCTGTAACAAGCACAACAAGCAAAAAGCCTGGTGACATTAACGAGGAAATACCTGAAGGAGTAATCCGGAAAGTATATGAAATCACAGTTAAGCGTTTTGATTTAGCAAGAATCAGGGATTCTTACGATTGCGTTTCTATTTATAATAAGACAAATGAGACAGATATTCATGAGGTAATTGTTATTTGCCGCAAAGAAGATTGTCCGATTGGGATGAAGCCAAGTGGACTTTATGGCTACCTTGGAAGCTATGCATATAAAGATATGATGTATTATTATTGGGATATTTATGAGTGGATCTCCAACGAACTTCAAAGAATGACAAAAGAAGGTAGAATTGGATTCTATTCAAATCTAAACTCTTATATTAAAGACGTTAACACTTCAGAAAAAGTTAAAAAACTTTGGAAGAAACTTCATGCAGTAAAATAAACGATACCATAAGCCCACTTATAACTAATGGTATCGTTCGTTATAGAATTTCTATAAAAATCCTGCGCAAATTAGTCTGTGGGTATTTCTTGTTCCAGATAAGCCATAACAGCTTTCGCTACTGCTTCTGCCAATTTGCAGGGAACAGCATTACCGATTTGCGTATAAACAGTGCTATTGTTTCCGCAAAATATGTAATCATCTGGAAAAGATTGTATCCTTGCAGCTTCTTTAATTGTGATTCTTCTTAACCGTTTTGGCGCTTCCTTAAATTCTGGCATAATGGTACCCTTGATTAGTCCCATATGATAATCAACGACCCAATCGCTTGGTGCATTACCATAGAGATATTCTTCATCCAAAAATGGAGTTTTGTTCCCACCCATTGAAGCAGGCAAGGTGTTAGCATAATCATCAACGTTTATGGGCCTGCCTTGTCCATTAAAATACATACCAGCATATGGTGATTTTCGCATCACCGGATTTGTGGCAAAGGTGATTTTAGCTGTGCAGGTATTGGGATTTTGCTGCGTTCCTGCACGGCCTAACGATTGTAATAACGTACGCACTGTCTGAGCATGACTTCTTTGTTGTAAAAGGAGCTTATCCATACTGTATTCGAAGGCTGGATCGTTATTGTCTCTTATCCCAATAAAAAATACTCTTTCTCGCTTTTGTGAAACCCCATATTCAATGGCATTAAGAATAAATGGTGCACAGTTATATCCTAACGCATGGACTCGCTTCATGTATTTTATACGCATCGGTTCCCACTTTTTTAATGCACCAAGTGCTTTAACATTTTCCATAACAAAGGCTTTAGGGCGAACTTTTTCAACAACGTCAAGGAATGTAAAAATTAACTTGCTGCAAACATCATCAGGATCCATTTTACCCGCCACTGAGAAACCTTGGCAAGGAGGACCACCAAAGACAATATCAGCGCCCTGAAACTGCCCCATTGAATCAAGCATATTATTTATGTCATCATTAACCATGATGCCAGCTAAATGGTTTACGTTATATGTCGCGGCTGCTTCACGCATTAATTCATTTGCAAATATCACTTTAATGCCTGCTCTTTCAAATCCTATGTCCATTCCCCCTGCTCCAGTGAATAAGGATACTGCCGTCAACTTATCTACCATTTTGGGTTGCTCCCTTATTGTTATCGCTATGTATACGGAAAACCAAGGCATTTTCTCTTGAATCAAAATAGATATCAAACTTGGTTTTCCCTTTTTCTACGCCCATATTTGACAAAATCGCTTTCGGCATTCGTACCCGCATATCTTGTTGCAGCAAATACGTATCAAGGTAAATATATGAATCTGTCATAATGACTTGGCACTCCAATCTATTAAGTTTAGACTAATTATAAACTATAATTAGTCTAAAGTCAAGGCTTTAAAGTCAGTTGATAATTTTGTGCTTGGCCATATTGGGAAATTTGGAGGACGGTATGTATCGTTATGACAACGGACAACTCAACCTGTCGGACTTTCAGCAGCCGGTGGGCATGCATCTGAAGGAAGACAACCGCTGGGTGAAGAAGGCATAGACCATTCCCTGGCTGGAGATCGAGAAGCGCTACGCTGCCCTCCGTTGCGTTTAGCGCTGGGCGCCTGCATGATCCGTCCGACGGCAAGAAGCACCTACCGCAAACGCGCCCGCAAGGACTACCTGAAACACGCAAGAAACCGCAGACACACGAAAAAACACTCGCAAGGCCATTGGCAAGCAGCTGAATTACCTCCGGCGGGATCTGGAAGCAATCGACGCCAAGCTCCGGCGCGGGCGGGAACTGCCGCCCCGTCAGGCACAGCGGCTGGGCACGCTGCGCACCCTCCACGAACAGCAGAAGGCCATGTACGACCGCCGCTGTCACTCGGTCCTGGGATCGCATCGTCAGCGTCAGCCAACCGTTTGTGCGGCCGATTGTCCGGGGCAAGGCGGGAAAACCGGTGGAATTCGGGACAAAGCTGGACATCAGCGTCGTGGATGGATGGACCCGGCTGGACTACTTTTCCTTTGATGCCTACAACGAGGCCGGTAATCTGCCGGCGATGGCGGAGCGATTCCGGGAACGGGAGGGGCATTACCCCAGCCGGATTCTGTCGGATAAAATCTACCGGAACCGGGAGAATCTGCGGTTTTGCAGGGAGTGCGGCCTGGGGCTGGTCACCGCCAAGCTACGGGAGATCGCCGCCCACGTACTTGCCATGTCCGTTCTGGTGCTGAATCTAAGGAAGATTCAGCGTACCCCGCTGCGGCTGTTTGCTCTTCTGGTGCGATGGTTGGGTGCCCCGGAAAAATCAGCCTTTATTCAGTGGACATTATTTAATACAATTCACAACATGCACACCCTCATAACGAACTGTCCTGTAAATCGTTACGGGACGGCTTCATCATTGTAAGGGTGTGCACAATCGGCAGAGTGAACACCCCCATGCACACGTTCAAAATAGTCTGTCGAAAATGGTAGGCAAAAAAATAAGACCTCTGCATACCCTTCGGTGTCAGAAAGCCTATAAATCAAAAGGTTTTTACATTCTTTAACGGAATCCCCAAAACGCAACTGTATCATATAGGGAACTATTATTTCGGTTATCGCATCATAATTGATACAACATAACGGAGCGACATTTCTACCCCTTAACGATGCACCCGCACATGTGCAAAAATGCACACCCCTCATAACGATGCCGTATGCACCGTTACGGGGTAAGATAGGAGGATTATTTACAGTTCATGCATGAATCAATTTCGCGTTGTCGATATTTTGATCTCATAACAAAAAAACACCCGACCGCAGCCGAGTGCCATAATTATCCGTATTCCGTTATGCCTGCACCTCCGTACCATCCCGGAAGGTGACCGTTATCTCTTTGTTCCTGCCAATCGTGACGTACTCGACCATGCAGCCCCAAAGACCGCTGTCAAATTCGAGAAGGACACCATCCTGTGATTTCAGCATTTTGATAAAGTCTGACATCCGTTCATCCTGCGCTTTCTTCGCGGAAATGACAGCCACTACCTCATCGTACCGCGCCTTTGCCGCTTCGTACCGCTGAACCAGCCCGTCGTAGCGTTTCTGGT
>CALLZZ010000284.1 GCA_937858235.1 uncultured Clostridia bacterium | reverse complement strand
CGTACACAGATCTTTACCATCTGTGCATTCCATAATCCCCTATCGTAATTTCTTTTGATTTGTTCATAAGTCATAGATTATCCCTCCTTTATTCAGTTTCTTCCGGTAATGTCAATATGTTTTGAAACTCCAGCGCGGAAGCTATACGTTCTTCTGCGGATGGTGCAGGTTCCGGCGCAGGTGCATTTAAAACCTCTTCCATTGCAGTTATTAAATCTGTGACATTTTGATAAGCTTCCGGATCAATGCCTAACCGATCAGCTGCTATATGTATTGGCTCTGGCACAGTATACAGCATGACACCTTGCGCATCCGTCTCAATCACACAGGGTAACCCAGTGTTTATTATGTCGTACTTCATAGCTGCCATCTCAGGCGTTAATTGTTTCATATCTGGTGTAATGTAAGTTTTTTCATTATTATAAATTTTTAGTCTTATCATTATTATATATCCTCCTTTATATTTCATAAGCGTCTATAGTATCATAATCCGATGGGTTAGTGTAGTTAAACCCACCTGCAAATAATGCATAGTTTCCTACACTCGCTGCTGCTAAACTCATTCTTTCAGTTGCTAATGTGTCAAATGTATACCTAGCAAGGGATGTGTCAAAAGCATCTACAGTATTAACGACGTTTGGAGAATTATCTTTATTAAACCCGCCTGCAAATATCGCATAGTCTCCTATACTTACTGCACTTAAACTCATACGCCCTGTGCTTAATGCTGAAGCACTATATCTAGTAAGAGAAGTGTCAAAAGCTTCTACGACTGTTGGGTAGCCATAAGAAGAATATCCACCTGCAAATATTGCATAGTCTCCGCTTGCACCCGCTAAACTATATCTTGCGGCACTTAGCGTATTCTCTAGTCTGTTTAGCTCAGTAGTAAAAATAGTTACCTGATCACTTGCTGAACCAGCTGTATCTTTTTCCCCACCTGCAAATAGTGCATAGTTTCCTACACGAGCGGACGCTAAGTTATGCGCATTATTTATAAGCAACAGACCATCAATTTTCTCTAGCGCAGAGTTATAAGCAGATCCCCAAGGTCTAACAGTGCTTCCTGATCTTCCTCCAGCAAATATTGCATAAACTCCGTTATTTGTCCCTGCCAAATATGCACTATTATATCTCAGTGTTGGTGCAGATAATCTTTCTAACGATTTATTAAACGCATTTACTTGGGATATGCTGCTATCATTACTTCCTAACCCACCTGCAAATAATGCATAGTTTCCTACACTCGCTGCTGCTAAAGAATGTGCAGTGAGTGATAGATCTGGAGCCATAGAGTGCTCAAGTGAATCACTATAGGCATCTACATCACAACGCCTAGTAATACCGGCTCCACCTGCAAATAGTGCATAATTTCCTATGCTTGCTGCTGCTAAAGAACTTCTTGGAACTGACAGTGGTGTAATAGCAGTATCTACTTTAGACGGCTCACCACTAAACGCAAGTTTAATCGCACCACCAACCCCAACAAATACTTTCTTTACTTTCTTAGCTGCCCCACCCACACCTACAAATAACTTCTTTACCTTTTTAACCCCACCTACGCCTGCGTATATTCCTTTTGCCATTTAACCACCGCCTTACTCATACATCATATAGACTTCACCATTTGCTAAGGAACTAGGCACTGTTGTTCCAAACCTAATATTCCTAAGCCTGGAAGTGGTATAGTCCGTACTGTTTGTTGCTAATACACCCGCCGGCAAAGTACCAGCAGCCACCTGGCTTGCGGGGTGGGTGTGGCTACCTGCTGCTTTACCATTCCACGTACCTTTTTCAGTGTCTGTTACAAATCTATGGCTCGCATCTTGAGTAATCATACTGGCTGGATGCGATGATGGGTGGGTATAGACCGTATCCTGTCCAGGTATACCGAGTGCTGTAATATCTGCTTTGGCAATAGCACCAGTCTTTCCATTTATAGTAGTGATGGTATCGGTAAACTTTGCACCTGCAGGGACATCAGCTTCAACCGTATGACCGTTTACGGTGTTAGCATCACCGCCATTGGCTGATTGAAAAGCCTGATCTGCTTTGTCCTGAGCGTTTTTAATTTCGGCATCTATAATGTCTATATTGTCATTAAAATCTTCAATGTTGTAAAAATCTTCTTCGCTAGGTTTTATCAGCCCGTAATTTGCTGTCTGTTCTGCCATTATGCATTCACTTCCTCTCTTAGCTGCTTGTGTGTCCATTCCTTTAATTGCCCATACGTAAATCGGTGCAAAGATTTATATTGATTATATAGTAAGGATAAGTCTATAATTAAATTCAAAGGAGTTACGCTTTCAAGGAATTCTTTTACGGTAAAAAACTGGCTTTTAGCAGTCAACGCTATCCTTGCCGTAAGTAAATTGCTTGTAAGGTCAATTGTTAACCTATACCCGTCTTTACCGCATAGATTTTCAAGTGTTTTATTCATAGTTACTTTTGTGTATGGCAATTGTTTGCTATATTCTGTAATTATTCTAAATCGTCTATCGTCCAAAGTATCCGTTTCCTTATATGTTAATCCTAAACTGTTTTCGTACCTAGATAATCCTTTTTTTGTAGCTAATAAAACAAACTGGTCTTTGTATAAATCATCCACGCATACATTAATCTCACTGTTTTCTTTGTCATATACGGACGTAATAACTTTAAATTCTTTTATATCTTGCAAGGCACTTTGCAAATAATTAATTGTTTGCATTTACAGTCCCCCTTATCGGTATGCTATTAGAGTCCAAAATAATGTTGCTCGCCGCTCCGTTTAGCGCCGTATTGCCAATATCTAGTACGCCTGTAATGTTCAAAATTGCACTTTCTATTTTTGAGATACGCACAATTAAATTATCAGTATTTTCCCACGTTTTAGAGAGTTCCAAAAAATAATTGTCTATCGCATCATCAACTTTGTCTACAATATCTGCGTAAACATAGCCGGTATCTAATGTAATATCGAAAGCAATATCTATTTTGGTGCCGGTGGCTCCAAAAGCATCTACAACATGGCAAATTGGTGCTAATCCATCCCCCGCACCGTCTTGCGTGGGATCAATCGTGTTTTGTACCAAGTCAACTAATACGCCGCTTGGAACTCCATATTGATTATCTAGTATTACTATAGTCACGTTCGGGCTATCCGTTGCGGCTCTGTAGCATTTACATGCCCCCACACCGTCAATATCTTTTACTTTTGCTATATAATCCGATCGGTTTCCGCCGAAGCTTTGCAGATTAAAACTGCTAAAATATCTTGTTCTAAATTCCTCGGTATCTTCATCGTCAACGGCAGGTATTAAAAGTTCTGTTAGCTCTGCGGTTTCAAGCCCCTCTATAAACTCTATCGGGATTAATTCTCCTAGCTTTTTATTCCCGGAGGTCCCCGCTGTCTCACATTGCATTTTATATACACCGTTGTCAATCTTTTCTATTGCCGCATAATTGAGATCGTCTAGGCTAAATCTGCTATTGAGAGGGATGTCAATATTAAATTGTCCTTGTAATATTGCGTGCGTAGCTTGCTTTGGTTGCAGGCCCCTTTCTTTTGCTCTCAATATCAATTCTTCTCTTGGTGCGGTATCCGCAAAGGTAATGTCATATACCGTGGATATGTTTATGTATGCCTCTGCAAGCTCCCAAGCCTCCGGCGCTAATATGCTATAAACAAGGCTTCCCTCACTTGTATCTACCCCACTATCTAGTGCTTTTATTCTCTCTATCATGCGGTCAAGCAAATATTCAAAAGTATAGTTTTCAAACACTTGTTTTAACCTCCCCGTATGTAGTCTTTACTGTAAAAACGCCTGTAAGTCTATCGTTCTCAAGATTAAAATTATAGTCTGTAATCCCCGTTATGTTTGGGTTGACAAGTAAACATTCTTCGATCATTCTTGGGGCTTCTGTATTAATATAATCCTGCGTGTATCCTTTACCAATTAGGTCTTCTAAATCGCTTCCGTAATTCCAGCTATAGATGGCATGGCGGTATCTTGGAGTGTGCAAGGCTATCCATATCCATACCTTTATTGCTTCCAGCCCATAAACTTTTTCGCCTGTCAATTGACCTGTTTCAAAATCAATCCCGTATTCGCACGGTTCTTTGTATTCGTCTGCTGTCGCAATATTTTCACTATCTAATTCAAAAGGAAAACTCATAAATCACGCATCCTTTCAGCAATTGCATACTTTTCATTGCTTATTTTGATTACTAAAACTGTGTCGCCGGTCTTTAAATTGACGATGTTTGTGTTAACCATTAAATCGTCTTTTTCGAGTGTTATATCCCCGATAGATACGGAATGATCCGTTTTCATGGTCCCGAGGTATACGCTTTTATCTACTGTGTTCAGCCTTTTTATTTGTTTAATTAATTTTTCGCACCCTTTATCGCTCATATTCCGCACCTACTTCCAGCATTTCGCGCATTGACCTTTTCCACGCTTTATTGCATCTTTTTTCGTTACTTCTACACATTCAACCATTCCGGAGCAGGTCTTGTAAGAGTGATATTTCGAGCTTGCGGCTGTGATGTAAACAATTGTATTACCATCTGCCGCTTTACCTGATTTTTTCTTATTGGTAGGAGAGCTTTCATCATCTTCCTGGATATCCATTAAATTTTTAAAGGTTAAATCTAGGCTCATCGTGTGAATTCCGTTTTGCCATGTATGACTATCACAATCAATCCAAAATATACCTGTCAATCCGGTCAGAGTATCCTTTATTTTAACCCCGTATCCGCTTATACAATTGATATTCCCAACCGCTTCTACTGATGCTTCTTTGGATATTCCACGCAACATGTTATTGGCTGCCGTCGTGGCATTTACTCCCTCCTCTTTCGTGTAAATATCCTGGAAAATACCATATGCACTTATTTGCCCGGAGTTTTTAACCTCTCCTATTTGTTTGCCTTTATCATCGTAGATTTTTACAAGATTAACCATGCTATCAAGGGATTCGCTATAGCTGCTTCCTGTAATGTTTTCCTTGTCGCTTAAATAAAAATTATCTATGATTTCACCTTTTTCTATGACCGATAATTTTCTATTAGCCATAAGCGGCATATATTTTTTGCCGTTGCTTTGATAGGCCTTTGTATATGCCTTCATGATAATATTGTAATAACTGTCTCCGTCGCATATAAGTTTTTTAATTGGTATCTTGCTTTCTACGATATTTCCGGTTGCTACTTTTAAATCATTACATATTATCTTTGTTATCTTTTCAGGCGTGGTGTTTTTAAAATTATAGTAGCCTTTGCTCTTGCATAATCTGTTTAAATCGTCGTACCCCGAGTAAGTAACCGCCCCTTGCTCTGACACTCTTCCCCTGCTATAAATCATGGCATTTATAAGTAAATAGTTGTCCTCATACAACAGTAATCTATCTCCAGGTTTTAAATTTAAGTCAGCTACGTTTTTATCAAGCGGGCTGTTTAAAATTGCAGTCTCTATTTGTCTGCTTGCCTGCCTAACGGATCCGCTCCATGTTACGGACGAAGTAAACTGTGTTATATCTTTTTTATCAGTCCCGTGTTGCCAAATTAGTTTCATACTTTAATCACCAGCTTTTGGCCAACGCTTATTTTATTTGGGTTGCCACCTACAACAGATTTGTTTTGGTTGTAGATTGCCCTCCAATTATTCGCGCTCCCTGTAAGCCGTTTTGCAATGATGCTTAAGCTATCTCCGGGTTTTACTGTGTAAGTAGTGCTTGACACTTTCTTTGTTTCTCTTTGAGCTGCTACCTTGTTAATCTTCTTGCTGGTTTTATCCGGTTGTCTTTTCTGCGGTATGGCTTTTGGCACACGGTATTCTTTTAAAGATAAGGTATAATATATGTCTCCTGATCCATCCTGCTCCGAATATGTAAATTCTTCTATAGTCATAAGCAAATTAATTTTGGCACCGGTAACAATATATCGTACCGGTGCCTGCATCCATTTCTTAATCATTTCTACGCATATATTCGGCTTTGGAAATCCCTTATACTGTATAAAATTATAATTTTTGTTCGGGAAGAACGCTTCTAATTCGGCGGTGGCAAGGTTTCTATTGCCAATAAGGTTTACTGTGCCGAAGTTGGTTATATTTACTTCTGTGTTTTTTTGCGAATAATTTAATTCATAAGAAGAGGGAAGAACCGGTAATCTAAGTTCTTCCCTACCTTGCTTTAACCATATTTCCATTATACAAATTCAACCTCCCCGCCGCCGTTATCTATAATCTTTTCAAATCGATTTGCCAGTTTGTCAACGATCATGTCAATATCATTGTCGTTTCTTACCTCGATTTTATCAGCAAGCTTTTGTATTATGATTTGTGCTTTTCCTTTTGCTGACGATCTGCTCCCATCCTGGTACGCTTTTTGTATTGACTTGTCATGCGGATATACCCTAGTCCCTCTAGGCAGGTCCATTATTTCGCCGCCTCTATCTTGTGTTACGGCTAAACCGCCTCGCCAATTACTTGTACCTCTTGCAAGGTAAGGTATTGTTGGTACATTAAACCCTAATGATTTACCCCCTATTTTGGGAACCCATTTAGGAACGTTTATTTTTATCTTGTTTAAGCCTTCTGGTACCTTATTAAGCCCATTAATAATAAAGTTTATAAAGCCTTTAAATCCGTTTTTAACATCGGCCCATATACCGCTAAACCACTTTCCTACTCCACCGAAAACATTTTTAATATGTCCCCATAGTTCGCTAGCTTTTTCTTTTACCGTGTCCCAATTTTTGTATAACAAGACACCTACTGCTATAATTGCCGCTATGCCAGCAACAATCCATACAACCGGGCAACCAAACATCGTAGCATTTAATGCAGCTTGTGCTATTGTTACCAACTTTGTTGCCCCTGCTAAGGCTAATTGTTGACCTTTATATAAAAGCATACTTGCTTTGCCGGCTAACAGCCTTGCCTTGCTAATAGCCAATACTGCATTCTGCTTAACAAAGGTGGCAGTAAGTCCAATATTGCTATTCTTCAAAAATGTTACTGCCTTTTTTGCCTTGCCAATTGTTTTTGGTAAATTGCTTATTTTTGTAATTGTTTTACCTACCCCCGTAGTTAATTTTCCTACGACTAATAAGCATGGACCGATTGCAGCAGCAAGCCCGGCTATCTTTATAATTGTATTTTGTGTTTTAGGGCTAAGATTTGAAAACTTTGCGGCAAGATCGCTTACTTTGTCTATAAATTTATTAAAATATGGCATAAGCGTATCTGATATCTGGATGCCAAGCGCATACAGTTTATTTTTCGTAACTTCAACCTTGCTTTGCGTTGTAGCATATCTCTGACTGGCTTCTTTGGTCAGTGCATTGTTTTCATCCCATGCCGAATTACCCATCGAAACAGCCTTTGCAAGCCCTTCCCCGTCTTGGCTCAACCTTGTGAGAGTATCTCTTAGTCTTACTTCGGTAAATCCCATGTCCTGTAGCATCTTGATTGTAGATTCGCCTTTGCCCTCTGTGTCTCCAAGCCCCTTAATAAAGCTTTGCAATGCTCCTGCGGCATCTTTTTCATAGGACTTCTTAAATTCATCCGCCGTCATCCCCGCTACGTCTGCAAAGTTTTCAAGGTTAACTCCCGCCTTAATCATAGCTTTCATTTCAGAGTTGGTATATCCAAGGCTTTGGGCGAGGTCCTTAAAATCACCTCCGCTATTTTCGGACATTAATTGTAGCTCTCTTAAACTCATTCCGGTTTTTTTAGATAGTTCTTGCGCGTCACCTAATCCGGTTTCGCATGCTAACTGCATGTTTATCATTGCCTTTGAAAATGCGCTGCCGCCCATTTCTGCCTCGATTCCGACAGAAGATAGAGCAGTGGCAAAGCCCATGATTTCACCATCGGTTAATCCTATTTGGGAACCTGCACCGGCTAATCTTGTAGCCATGCCGACTATATCTGCTTCTGTGGTTGCAAAGTTATTGCCGAGTGCTACAATTGTGGATCCTAATTTATCAAAATCCTTTTGTGACATTCCGGTGACATTTGCATATTTTGCTAGTGATGAAGCAGCCGTTTCCGCTGACAAGTTAGTGGAATTACCAAGGTCAATCATAACTTTTGAGAAATCAAGAATGTTATCCGTCTCGATTCCCAGCTGCCCGGCAGCTTCTGCAACCCCAGATATGGCGGTAGTAGAGGCTGGAGTTTCTTTAGACATATCTATAATTCCCTGTTTCAGCGCTGCTAACTGTTCATCGGTTGCATCTACAGTCTTTGCTACCCCAGTAAAAGCGGACTCAAAGTCAATTCCTGCTTTTATGCTTGCGGTCCCTGCAGCGACAATAGGAACTGTTACGCCTTTGGTCAGTGTTTTGCCGGCATTGGTAATCTTTTTTCCTGTCTTTTCGGCTTCTCTTCCGAGGCGCTTCATTTGCTTTTGCGATTTTTCTATTTTACCTAACGCTTCACCCATAGGTTTTGTAAACTTATCTACAAATCGTAGTGTTGCATCTATAACTTTTCCAGCCATCTACTCACCCCCATTCTTCTTCCATATCTTCGCGCTGCCGATACATAAATGTTCTAACAATCTTCTTTTCAAAGGTCCCTAACTTTTTATACTCTGATGGTAATATGTGATGAAATCGAAAAAGGAAGTACATTAGTTCTACTTCCCCGCATGTGTCGATTTCATCATTTATTAGTTTTTTATTTCTTCCTCGTCTGCGTCTGTGTAATTGCCAAGACTTGTTATAGCATCCGCTACTTCTCCTAGATCTGTTCCTTTAAAAAGGATGTCTGCCAATTCTCTTGGAGTGGCAGCGCCAAAATGCTTTTGCAGTTTTTCGTCGCCTAGGTTTGGATCTATTACACCATCGCAGCACAGTAAAGCGCTAACTTTTCTTACCTGTGTGTAATCTACCTTGCCCTTTGGCGTCAATAACATTGCCTGTAACTCTTGCATTCTGTTATCGTCAACCTCTTGTATCTTAACTATAAAAGGCTCTCCGGTTAGCTTGGAAAGCCTTTTAATTTCTATGGTATCCGTTTTCTTTTCTTTGTATTTTGCAGCGTCTAGCGCTAATAATTTTTCGGTTAAGCTCAACCCTATCCCTCCTTAAAACATCGGCGTTGGAATTACATCTAATTTTTCAAAATCAGTAAACGTAAACGAATGCGATTCTTCACCGTTCTTTTTAAGCTCCCAGTCAACTAAATCAACTTCCGTAAAGGTGCATCCCATAAGCTTGATGCGCTCGCATCCCATGCTTGCAGGATCATCTAGTTTTGAAATGATAGTGAACTCGGTTTGAATTCCGTTTTTTAAGTCATCTGCCAACATATTGATAAACCTAGAAGAAATCTTGTTCATTTTGATTTCTCCCTTGGCTTCAATTCCGGTCACTTTTGTGCCATCTATAAGTTTCCTACACTGGCTTATCGTTTCTGTTTTCGCCGATAACGTAGCCTTAAGAGCCGTTACTTCGGCAACATAATCGCTATCGATCCAGCACTCGCCAAACGTGCCGGAAATAACTTGGCTTGATTTATATCCACTCATTTATGTATCCTCCTTAAATCGTGATTGGCAGGTAAATTTCTTCAATCGCATCCAGAATATTAACGGCCGCTTTAAGAAATACCTTATCCTGCGTGTCGGCTACTTTTATTTCGTTGTCGCTCATGTTTTCAACGTCCTGCCCGATGCTCTTTAAAAACACTTTTTGGGCTGCAATATCTATTTCGATAGTATACTTTGATATAATCCCGTCCAGTATAAGCTGTTCAAAGTATCCGCCGATCGCGCTAATAAGCAAACATTTGTTATCGTAGTTGTTTGCGTATTTGCCAAGATAGCTATCCTCTGCTGTCTTTTTGATATCGTCATAAATCATGTCCATAGCTTCAACAATTTTTATTTTCTTGAACTGGTTGCCTTTATCGGCGTTAGTTGTGACTAAGCTGTTTACGCCTTTGCAGACCTTAACCTTTTCTCCGTCATTAAATACGATGAATTCTCCTGCATCAACGGCGGCAATCATTTGCTCTTTGGTAAGCCTTGTACAGTCTGTTAGCTCATATATCGGCGCAAATGAGCAGGAGATTGTTAGAGGCGTTCCCGCAATCAATCCGGCAATTCTAGCACAATATTCCGCTGCACTATAGACGTTTTCGCCGGCTTTAAATTCTTTCGTAGTTACATTAATGATCCCTTCCGCGTCAGCCTTGGTGTTAGGAAGTACTGCTTTGCATTTCTTCCCGTTCTCTCGCTGTGCTTTTATCCAGCTAACGACTTCTTGCGTCTTGCCATCTTCCTCAACGGTCGGAATTACTAAATAATCAAATCTTTCCGTTTCAAAGTAAGTCAATGCTTCATTATAATCTACCGCATCCGCAGGCAATACATAAACGATAATTTTTCTCGGTGCTTTTACATATCCCATCAAAGCAAGCGCGATCTGATATTTATTATCCAATGTAAGCCCGGTTGGAATATCTGTTGTACCAAATACCGTCACAGGGTTTTGATCAGAGTCGGCATCTTTTAAGATCATTGCAACGATGCCCCTTTGGCTTCGCTGTACGCTCTGTATTGCCTTTTCGGTAAAGCTAATGTTTACGCTTGGTATTCCCATGCTATCTACCTCTTTTCTTGATTTAAATATAATTTATCTGCTATTTTGCTATTATCTTTTTTGTCAATATCGTCGTAAAACTCAATGTCTACGGTTATTTGCAGGATGTTTTTATGCTCTCCAGCAAAGTCATATCCGCAATCTGTTACGTTTATTAATCTGTCTTTAACTGGCATTTGATAGCCGAATAGTTTTTCAATTTCTGCAACTTTATTGAGACTATCTATTTCATCAGCTTTTGCCTGAAAATAAGTTATTATGATGGAGTAAGAGTAAAATTTAAAATTAACGCTTTCGTTTGAGTTTGCAACGGGCATTACTGACACAAAAAAAGAAGGCTTGCTAAAACATTCTTTTACTTCGTTTCCGTACACTTTATATTTAGGATATGCCTGCCTTAATAGTCCAAATGCCGATACACGTATATCTAATGGAGTTATCAATTAAGACCACTCTCCTTTGTTATATCATTTAATAATTTATTGACTTCAAACGGCATTACATGATCTTCGTAGCTTTTACACATTCTTTTAACAACGTGGTTTCCTTCTACCCATCCAATTACTTGACCGTTTTTGTCAACCTGCTCATGCCCGTTTTCTACAAGATGAAAATGAGGAGCTTTGGCGCTAAAATTAACCTCCATGTTCTCGTTATACCCTCTGGTTTTGCTTAGCTTAAATCCTTGTGTCGTGGTTATTTTATTCTTTTTGACTATTTCATCATTTACTATAACCTTTTTTTCCTTTTCAACAACATCTTTTCGAAAGTTGTTCGATACCTGTCTCAAACGATTTTCTGCCATATCCGGATATTTTCTTATTGCGCTTACGAGGCTTTCCCTTAAATTATCAATGTCTAATTCAATTTCAAAATCACTCAATCGTATCACCAACCATTTCAGTACAGACAAATTGTAGCATTTCATTGTTTTCTCTGTAATTTATCATCGACACGGTTTTAAACTTGCGGCCTTTAAAATCAATTACCATATCAACATTCAGGTCTGGAAAATATCTTGTAAATATTTTATATGTCAGTTCATTCCGGAACCGTTGTGCTTCAAGATATTCCTTCCCGGTCGTTGGCTCTACGCTTGCCCAAACGGTTTTAAATGGTACTAGCACTTGGATGGTCTGGTTATATTCATCGTCTTGTTCCTCATAGCGCATAAATGTAATTCTTTTGTTTAATCTACCGATATCAAGCAATCGTATCACCGCTTTCTGTCTCAAGTTGAAGCTGTGTAATCATTGTATTAAGCGCGTATTGGACCTTTTCGTTTGTCTTATCTATTGTAAACTGTCTTGTTTCGTAAAGTGACGCAATGATATTTAACATCAATAATTTTACTCTTGGCTTCGATTCATTGCATTCCCCGACAGCTGCTGTTACATAATCCCTGGCAGCTTCTGTAAGTAACATTAAATATTCATCATCATCGTCTATATCAATTCTTAAAAAGTTTTTTACTAATGTTAAATCCATTTTTCACCTTCTTTAAAAGAGCAACAAGGATCAGCCCTGTTGCTCTAGGAATTCGGCTATAATATCAGCCTTTAAAGTTTTGGTTATGGTATACCCCGTACTTTCAGCCAATGATTTAATTTCCGCTATTGTCATTGCTTCTAGTTCAGATTGCGTGTGTCTGGATAGGGTATACCCTGTTAGTTTCCCACTGTTACCTCTGCTTTGATAATCGCCTCCGGATCTACTGTCTGGATATCAAGTCTCTCTCTTACCTTAATACCGGTCTGATCCTTATTCCACAGGTCGCCTGCTTCGGTTGATACTTCGATTGTCATGTTCTCGCGGTCGAAAAGTGTGATTGCTTCTTCCAAATCGCCGCAGATAATCGGATATTTGGGAGCTTCCGGGGTGCCGCCGTCTTTAAGCACTTTGTTAGACAGCTTGGTAATGGGATATTTGCCGAAAAGTAACATTTGTGTAGCCTTTGTCGGGTCCGGCTGTAACACATATTTACCATCGGTATCCTTTAACTTGTCTAACCAATTAAAACCGTTCTGGTTAGTAACAACCTTTGATGTTACGGAGATTGCAGGGTCGAGCTTAACATTAAATATATCCTTAAGGTCGTCAATACCAGCAACCGCGACCTCTTTAGCTGCTGTGATTTCATTGATTTTTGCAAGGATTAAAGCGTTTCTGGTAGCCTTAGATTTTTTAGCAATCCATTTTTTCAGGTACCGCATAATGTTCTCTGCCGTGTCCTGTAAAAGTTCGCGAGTAACCTTTAAGATGCCTCCCTTTTTCTTTACTTTGTAGGAGATTTGTTCGAATTGTGGTGTTGAAACCTCCGGAAATTCTGCTTCTTCTTCTACATTATCAAAAGGCACCTGGTCGGCATTCTTTTCGATTACTCTGGATCCGCTTTCCGTTGTTACGGTTTCAACATTCACCAGATTTTCGAGTGCATCTGCGGAGCGTCTAAGCTCTTTTATATCGGTTCTGATATCCTTCGGGACTGTTAGTCCGCCGTCTTCCGGGATTCCCTCTTTCATCGAGTTAAGCACTTCAACATCTTCTGCCTTTGGCTGCTGTTTTATTAACCCGGCTTTTATGACGTTTACAAACGCATTAATAACATTGTTTTTATCGTCTTTGTCAGGTGTGAGCGCCTTATCTTCCATCTCTTTTTGCTTCTCTTCATCAAGATCGCAGAGTAGGTCAAATTGTGTCTGTAGGTTCTTAAGCTCATCCTTTGCCTTTGTAGCCTCCTCTAACTTATTTTCAGCTACAAAGTTCTTGACTTCTTCCTTCTTCGCATTGATTTTGTCTAATAATTTTCTCAATTCTTTATTCATTTTGTACCACCTTTCATTTTTTGGTATTAAAAAAGGACCTTAGCCGTAAAGGTATAAGTCCTCTAATAACTTATTTTTAATTTGTTCTTGGTCTGCAGGCTCTGTATCTTTTTTTAACTTTGCATAGAGCTTTTCGACAATTTCGTCTGTGTTTACGTTGACGGTCGGAGGAGTTTCTTTCTTAAGATTTTTCGGAGTATTTATATACTTGTCAAAATAATCACTGGTGCAGGCCACGGCCTCGGAGCTTTCTTCAACCTCAAAATCAAAATACTGCGTTACTTCATTGCCAACAAGCCATGTTTCTTTATTGACTAATTCTTCGATTGTTTCTCTCGTTACACCTTCTTTCGCCCGGCCCATGTATGTATTTACGATAGCTTCTTGGCAACGGTCGAGTACGTCAGCATCTTTTCTTAGCTCATCAGCGTTCATTACTGTAAAAAAATACCCGTTCATGGGTTTATGTATCATAAATGTCGCATTGCTAGGGACTATAATCTTGTCGCCGACGCAGGCGATGACCGATGCAATACTTGCCGCAATGCCATCTACATAAACTGTCTTATGTGCCTTACAACCTTTTAACTGATTATAAATTGCTATTCCGCCGAACACTGACCCACCGCCGGAATTAATGTGAATGTCAAGCTTGTCAACATCCCCAATTTCATTTAGAAAATCTATAATGTCCTTGGGACACTTGTCATCCGGATAATAGTTCTTGTAATCCTCCGATTTTGAAGAACCGATTATATCTCCGTAAAAATATAGCTCCGCAGATGTCTCCGTCTGGTTCTTGATTTCAATACAACCGGTATTTCTCAGTTTCCCTTGCTTGTCTTTTGCCTTAAGTTGTAGTATCTTTGGCATTATTATCACTTCCTTTCATGTATTGCGTGCCCGCCATTTCGAGAGGGATTATATTGCCATTCGCATATAACCTGTCTCCGTGTTCTTTTTTCGGCTTATCCAGATATTCCCTTGCTTCGTTTGGCGTGTAGATGGCTGCCTGTGCGTAGTTCTTAAGCATTTCGGACTGTGTCTTATTGTCAGCACGAAGAAGGACTTTTTCATTGAATTTGTAATAAAATCCGTTTTCCCTCTCCTCATCAGTTAAAAGCTTGTAATTAATTTCATCCTCGTATAGCTTTAAAATATAAAGCATTGTGTCCACTAAAAAAGAGAGCTGTTGGCTCTCTGAATTTGCATATGAGGACTTCTCATAATCGTTTATCTGATTTGGTTTAATGCCGAATGCTGCGGCGATCTGCAAGGCGGTGTATTTCTTTAGCTCAAAAAACTGTGCATCGGTCAAACTTACGTTTAACGGTTGAAGCTGGAACCCTACCGGTACCGGTACAACCCTTCCGGCATTTTTGGCACCGGTTAAAAATCCTTCATACTTGGCCTGTAGAGCTTTCCTCCTGTTTTCGTCTAAATCACCCGTGTACTGCAATGCCATGGATGCGGTCAAGCCTTGTTTGTATAGGCTATTCATAAATTCCTGGCTTTCAAGTCCACCACTTAAGGTATTTTTAAGGATGCTCTTGACCGGCTCCCCGCTTATACCGTCAAACGATAACCATGTTTTAAAATGCATTACATCGTCTTGATTAAATACATATGTTTCTCCTGATTTGCTATCGTCATATTGATAATAAAGTTTGCCTTGCTGTCCGAATACCCCTTTATCGTCCATCAGTAGTGTAACGCACTTACTGGGCATCGGCCACATATCTAATATTTCAATTTTGCCCCCATATTTTTGCTTTGTGAATTTTCTCCGGATCCAGACAAAACCATTGCCAAAATGATTACGGTTTGTCTCGACAGTAGTCCAAAACGTTGTTGGCGTCATTACCGGATTTGGCCTTACGGTTAACAACTTTGATGCTCTTGTGCTTTTAGCTTTTTCTCTGCCGTTTTCTGTTTGCTGATAAAATTTAAGAGGCATCGTCGCAAGCGTCTCAGACAGCTTTTTAAGGCACGTGTAATATGTTACCTCGCTAAGCACGTTTCTGTTAGTATCTTTTATTCCCATCCATTCCAAAAACGTTTCACTGTTTAAATCCGTTTCGGGGCGTATAATATTCGCATATTTAGTAATATCCCCCACTTTCTCACCCCCCTTAAAACATTTCTAAAAATTTGTCCACAACATCATTTATACTTGATCCAAATTGGTGATATAAAGCTAATTTAAAGGCGCACAGTGTAGCATCCACCGGGTCTATTTTCTGCTTAACTGCGTCTTTATCAATTTTTATCAATCCGTTGTTTGTCTTTATAACCGCGTTGCTCATTGCAAAATTAAGCAAAGGATTATATAAGTAATAGATCTCTCCCTCATAAACTGCTTCCCGAAATCCGTTAGTGCTTTCGTTTAGCGATTTATGTGACTGG
>CALLZZ010000283.1 GCA_937858235.1 uncultured Clostridia bacterium | reverse complement strand
AACTATGGATTTATATCTGCCTAATTCTATGGAATTTATTATACCATTTACAACTTGATGTCATTAAATCACTATCCAAGCACCGGATGGTTATTGTATGGCTTCCATATGATAATGCCGGGGCTTTAAATACCGTTTTTGTGTTATCTCCGAGATAGCCACTTATAGAGAACATCTCTGGATTATCAACACTGCTAAACCACGCACCAGAATTAAACCTCACCTCAACAATCTGCGTCTGACCATCTGGCTCTATTCCAGTTGTGATCATAAAGCGTGTTGTGGTGTTGTATGTGGTTCTACCGGACACAGGACATCCAATTGTTGGAGCAGTGGGAGGACTGTTTTTCCTGACTGTATTACTATTCACATATGCGGACACTGCATCTAGTGTATCTGTAACGCTGATACGATATCTTGTTGATGTCCCAGGAATATTTGATGCATCCGCTATATAAGTGCCAGATGTATCACTAGATACAATCGTTGCCAATGTTTCGTATGATGACCATGGTGGATTACCCATATATGACGTACTACGTTGAATTACATAATGTTTGATTGGGCTGGTTCCAGGTAGCGTTCCACTCCAATTTATTATTACAGTTGGAGTCTCATATAAAGTTGGTGAAACCGTCAAAATCGAAGGTGGTGTCGGTAGAATATTTTTGCGAACACTATTTGCTGAGGTCTTCCAATTAGAATAATAACTACTACTTGCTGTTCCCAGTGTACGAATTCTGAACCTTCGAAAATACCCACGTGTTGATGAAGGTGACGCGCTAGTTGATCCACTGTTTCCAGAAGTCATAACAGTTTTAAGCGGACTCCATATACCCCAAGTGCTATCATCACTAGAATCGCTGTATTCTATCTCATAACCTATGATTATATTGCCAGCTCCCGCAGTAGCACCACTCCAAGAAAGAGTAAGACCACCTTCAGCTACTATTGTACTTAGTGAAAATATGGTCGGTTCACCACAAGCTGTAATATTGCAGAAAATACTATTGCTGATTTTCTCAGATGAGATAGCCCCGAGAACATCAATGGTCCTAATACTAAACTGCGTATAGGTTCCTGAAACATTAGTTACTAAGGGATTATAACTACCACTACTAGCTTTCAGATTAAGAGTTATAAGTTCATCCCAATCACTCCAAGTACTGTTATCCGTAGATGTTCGGCTTGAAATTTCGTAACCTTTAATTGCACTTGTTCCACCTGTTGCTCCAGACCAAGTTAGTGTTATAGTCTCATTGCTGTGAACTTCCGGTGATGCTATTGCTGTTGTAGGAGCAGATGGCAGTGTATTCTTCCTAACAGTATTCGTTGAAACCTTCCAACCCGAGTAATAGGCACTGCCTGCCGTACCACGTGTACGGATACGGAACCTTCTAAAGTTACCTCTGGTAGTAGGAGGAGCAACAGATAAACTTCCACTGGTTGCCAAGGTAGAAACCGTAGTGAGTGCTATCCAGCTACCCCAAGTTGTATTGTTAGTAGAATCACTATATTGAACCTCATAGGATGAAATGGCATTATTCGTACCTGCTTTAGCACCACTCCACGATAGGGTTACATTACCCTCGGCAAGTGTACTACTAAGTGAACATGACGTTGGTGCACTAGCTGCGGTCGTACGGCTTTCCCAGGTAACTGTTAGTACAATCTTGGAAAGATCATTTCTGCCCTTAAAAGACATATAATGAGTTGTACTAGCTCCTGCATCAATAAATAGGCAGTTACTAGCTCCACTTCCAATCGAATTTATTAATGCAGTTGAAATATCTATAACTTTATCACCCTGCCCTGCAGAGATATCATAGTTGTAAGCAGAGCTTATTTTGGTTGGGCGGGGAGCATTGATATTGGTTGATGAGCTCATTGACGGGATACCAGTTTGGTTTCCTGCATAAAGCGTCATTGTACGCTCACTGCCCCAAGCACCCGCTCCTGTTCGTGTAAGTGCAAGGGATGCACTTGTTGGGTAATAATCCTCATATTGATTTCGTATAGATGTTAGATTAAATACTATAACACCGACACATTGACCTAAATCTTCAAAAACTCCTTGTCTAATATCTTCCGTAATACCAGGGATATATCTTCCATCACGCCATGTACATGCATTCGTAGCTTGGTAATTTGCCATACTTACTCACCTCACTCATACACTGCTGTAACCAGCGAATTCACGGTTCCACAAAGAGTTGAATTCAGCCTTGTGTCCGTAATATTTCCTAAAACTATAGACGTAGCAGCCTGTGGAACCAATACCTCTGCAAGACACAATTCATAGACATCCGAATTTCGTGTTAGGGTTGGAGCACTTGGTGATGCAGTTGCTGTCCCAGTCAAAACCGCTACAACGATATTCCTTTCAAGAAGGCTCCACCGCATTACAATCCGATCAATTCTAGGGAAGGAGCCATTTGCAGTTTCTAATGTCTTGCTTAGTACTGTAGTGTTCTCATAATGATATCCGTTGATCCAGCCCCTTCCAGCTGCAATATTTACTGCCATTCCAGAACCTGGAGTCACTTGCAGATTTGAAATATCCTTATAAAATATGCCATTCGAAACTAGACTTCCAAAATAGGTGGCAAAGTCAGTAGCATCATAAATTCTATCTCCGCTGGATGAGTTGAAAAAACCGCTTTTTTCCATAGCAACGCTCTCCTTCTTTTATTATTTTATATTAGCTTGGGTCAGCTAAAAAGCACACGCTAAACGGAAGCCACTCATTCCCTGTGATGCTTAACGCATAATCGTTAGTTCCATAACGTGCCGCAGTACATAGCCCGTTGTCTCCCACTACAAACAGCCACTTGTTTGAACCAGAACCTTGACACAAAGTACGGAAATCATAAATTGGCCTGAACCCTACTGGCAATGTAAACATACTTGTCGCTGAAGCCGAGTTTATGGTTGCCCCAGCGGGAGGAGAACATGCACCAAATAAATGCACCACACGTCCAACTCTTCGGTATCTAGGTCGTTGTGCTGTCCCTCCTGAATATGATATAAATCCATTTTGAAATTCTGCATCCTCTACAAACTGCCAACCAGTGTCTCCACCATAAACAATGCCTGTCGTAGCGTTTCCATTCACACAAACAGGTCCACCTTCTAGATTTAAATACATAGGAGAAGTTGAACCATTATTTCTTGTCATAATCTCATTACCGTCAAATACCATGTTTACACCATCCGATGTACCTATCTGTATCGGATTATCGGATGATGTTAGACTTATATCACGATTTGGTAGCTGTATTGAATAAAATTCACCTTTTTCACTATAAGTGTTGGTTCTTATCACTCCATCATCAACCGCTGAAACAGTGAAATTCTCGCTACCATAGGTGAACGTACTTGATACTGCAGGCAAGTTTGCAACAAGGAGTAGTTCTCCATTTCTAGGATCTGCAATCAAATTTCCTGCTTCGGTGAGTGCATATAATCCATTTACATATGCAGTGCCATAGTCTGATAACCAGACGTATATATCCCATATTGCTTTTGTAGAGCTCTCTGACTTTACTACCTTAATATCCGTTGGTAAAAAAGGGCTTTTGTCTTTTGCATATGCCTGCACAAAGGACTGAATAGACATTGTGGCAAAGGATGATGTTGAATAAACATACCCTTCAATGGTGCCCATCTTAGGAGTTGTTCCAGTACCAATGTAATCAAACTTAAAGGCAATACGGTTAAAGGATCCATTTATAACAACCCTTGCAACGTGAAAATATTTTGCCAATGTTGGGTCATTGCCTCCTACGGTGGATGTATTTACCGCCATCTTGGAAGAGCTAATCATTACACCACCTGAGAATTTTTGAAGATCAGCCCACTCATTTGATTCATTAAGCATCTCAGTAATTCCTGTTGGAGCACCAAGCACCGTACGAACCTGATTGAAATCAGATTTCACTTTTTGTGCAATCGTAAGCTCTGCCTTTCCAAAGGTTACATTAATACTCTGTCCTTCTGCATCATAGCTTTCTTCCACTTCTTCGATACGGGCTGTCATGGTAACTCCCCACTTTTTCGAAATAACCTGTACAATCTGACCGAGATCATAATCCGTCTTATAGGTTAAATTACTGTGGTTGTTAACAGTTACATCAAAGGAATGTGCCATGGCAAGTTCTTCAAGCCTTGTTTGACCTCGAAAAGTTAAGGCATCTTCATAGTCCGTTGGAAAATCCACTTTACGAAGATCCTTTGCATCCACAAATGCCTCCCTACGATTCTCTCCAGTACCATTTGAGATATATGCAAAGGTTCGAGCATCCTCCCCTTCACCTTCTCCGCCAATTTTAACAGTATTGGCATAAGAAGCTGTGTTTTTTGTAAACGTCTGATCTAGTAAGTTATCATATTCCTTTGAAAATACAGCCTGAGATGATGTTCCGATATAGAAAGTTACTGTTAAATGACCCGTCTCTGGTGAAAATACAGTTTTAATACCAACAGATGCTGCCGAGCATAGTTCCTGTATTTCGTCTAAAAGATTGCTATAAGACACCTGCTGTTTCACTGGGATATTAAGATATGGTGATGAAAAACTAATATTAGTCATTTGCCTATCTGAATCCGCTGGTGATATGACATTATTATTGATTAATTGCCCTACACAAGCAGATAAATCACCGTTAAGTTTCTCTGTATTCCAGATAATTCTCCGTCCAAGAAGTACTGTTGCAAACCTTCCACTGACCGTAATAATCTCACTGTCGGTTTGAGACAATTCTTGAAACTCAATTAACCCTATTTCCTCATCATCGTTCTTCCAGATATAATGTCCCACTTGAAGTAATGTTGCATTTTCAGTGGATGCATTGGCTTTTAATTCAAATGACCCACATTGGGAGTAACGTCTAGTCCATCGTAGGTATTCAAATGACTCTACGATTCCGATTAAAGCACGGTTTTGATTAAATACATATAATTCCATATACTACACCCCCAAAAACTGCGGACGGTAATGTAAACTCACGTCTAATAATTCCAGATTGCTTGATGCATCATAACGAAGGTTATTCATACCTGGTTTTAGTTGAAAGAAATCAGAAGATGAATCTAACAGGTAAAAAGCATTGCTTTCTATATTACTGATAATGCTGATTACCCTTTTTTCAGCAAAGTGTGTGTATATGTGAAATTCATCTCCATTGTTCATTGTTGTAAGAATTCTTACATATTCTCCAGTATCCATAAGCAGAAGCTCTGGATTAGTAACTGGACCTAATGCCCTGAATATAATTTCACAACCACAAGATACATCTCCGAAATTATCCACTGCAATAATCTGACTTGGCTGTCTTAATCCGAACTCGATACCAACCTCCGGTATCTCTAATTCAAACTCTAGTAAAGGGTCCCAAGAAGCAAGATCATGCCATACATCATCCAAAGTCTCAAAGAACGGATTCGGACAAAGTAGACTTAAAAAGAAATTTGGTATCCTCTCTCTCGAAGAAACTGACAAAACAGCCTCTTCAACAACACAGGAAATTTGTCTCTCCCGGTATTTTATTATTCCAGACTTCTTTGGGCTGAATAATCTTAGGAAGCTTTTACGCAGCTCATATGCTTCATCCGGTGTACTTGCTATAATCGTGCCCTCTAACGTAATGTTTCGCATATCCATTGTAGATGACACATAAAAAGCACCGTCCTGTTCCGGTGCCTTGAAAGTGTTAACAGTCTGGCGTATGTTGCCAGTACCGTCTATCTTAGTTATAAAAAATGGGCGGCCTTGATTAAGTGTGATACTTTCACCGCTTGAGTTGATATAGGTAAGTTCCATAGCCACCCTCCCTTATAATTCAAGTGACAATTTACGTGATAGGTTTTTAAATTCCCTGGACAGTTCCTTTTCAGATAGAGCCTTAGGAGTCACTACAGAAATGTTTTGAGTGATGCCTGCAGTACTTACACCACCCTGTCCTGCCATATTTCTGTAATTCATATCAAAGCTTGTAGGTATCACGTTTTGCATATCCCTAGATACGGTTGCCATTGCATCCTCAAATCCCACACCAATGCCTTCACCCATGTTGCGACCAAGACCTGCAAATAAAGTGGATGGAGAGGCAATCCCAAAGAAATCCTTAATCCTTGAAACCACATTTCCAAAGAACCCAGAGATTTTATCCCATAGCCATGCTCCTGCATCAGATATTCCTTTCCACAAACCTTTAATTAAGTCATCTCCTACTTCTGACATTTTGCTTTGGTAATCGATAAAAGCATTGACCAATCCTTCGATAATCTGCGGTACAGCCTTTAGCACTTCTATAATAATCTGTGGCAGATTTTCAATAAGAGCAACAAACAACTGAACGCCTGCTAGAATTATCTGGTCGATGTTATCTACAATTTCACCTACCAATGAGGTTACAATCTTCGGAATCGCCGCTACTACTGTCGTAATAATCTGTGGTAATGCTTGAATTAACGATATTAAAAGGCGGATGCCCGCATCGATAATCATTGGAATGGAATCAATAACTGCATTAATAATGTTGTCGATGATTTCTGGAATTGCTTCCAAGATTGCATCAATGATAGCAGGCAGCGCTGTTACTAATGAAGTCAATAATTGAATACCTGCATCAATAATCTGAGGAATAGCTTCAATTAGAAAATCCACTACTGCTGAAATAATGGCTGGCAAAGCTAAAATAAGCTGCGGAATGGCTTCCACTAAGCCTTGTGCTAACCCTAATATCAATTGTAAAGCCGCATCTAGGATCAGAGGCAAGTTCTCAATCAGTCCTTGAACAATCTGTAAGATAGCAGAAACTGCTGCAGGTATAAGCTGTGGTAAAGCTATGCTAATACCCTCGACAAGTGCAGTAACTAATTGTATTGCTGCATTTATGAGTAACGGGAGGTTTTCTATTAACGCTCCAACAATCGTCATTAGTGCACTAACCGCTGCCGGAATAAGTTCAGGTAATAGGTTTAAAACTGTTTCAAGTACCTGGGTAAATATATTTGTTACGGTTTCAAGAAGCGAAGGAAGCAAATCTGCAACCGCTTCTAGAATTGCTCCTGTAGCTGACGGTAAAGCGGTTACTATATTCTCTAAAACGGGTACGATGTTAGCAACAACTGCTTCAAAGGCATCCACGAGATTTTCCGTTAGATTTGTCATGTCGGCATCAGCATTTCCTAGTCCTGCAGTAAAAGAACCAAGTGCAGCTTGTAACAATCCAATAGAACCGGAAATTGTCTGCGTTGACTCTTTCGCAAAGTTACCAGCATACTGCTCGGTGTTCTCAAAGAACATCTGCATTGCAACTTCAGCTTTTTCTGCTTGTGTAGCGCTTTTCCAAGTAAAATCTAGCCCCTTTGAAAGAGCGTAGGCTTCAATGTTTGTTGCGTTCATCGCAACACCCAAGTTATCCATCATGGTAAAGTTGCCTTTTGCTGCACCAGTGACGGCTTCCATCGCAGAGGACATATCGATACCCATAACGGATGCCATATCCGCAGCTCGTTGCATTGCTTTTTCAGTCAACTCAAGACTTTTCTGTTGTTCGATACCAGAACCTTGGAATAATGCACCCATTTTATTTGCTGTTGCGAGATACTCACTTTGGGAGATACCGAGGTTTTTATAGGCTTCCTCACCGGTTTTTTGAATCGATGCAGCGTGTTTGCCAAAAACTGCCTCTGAGCCACCCAGATTTTGCTCTAACTCACCAAATTGTTGAACAACATCTTTACCTAACTTTATAGCAGCAGCTCCGGCAGCAACAACAACCGTACCCATTGCTACTCCGATACCACCCAATATGCCACCAAGCTTTTCAAACTTACCACCAGAATCTTCCGCACTTTTACCGGAATCCATTAATTCTTCACCGAGATTATCCGCTTCGACCGCAGATTGCTGAAGTTCACGCTCCATACCGTTGAGTTCTGCTTGTGCCTTATTTAGTTGTATCTGCCAATTTTGGGTACGGCGATCATTTTCACCAAAAGAGGAGGCGGCGTTATCAAGGGCAGCCTTAAGGGTAGAAATCTTATCTTTTTGTGCGTCGATTTCTTTATTCAGAACCGCATTACGAGCGGTGACTGACTGTATGGATTTATCGTTTTTATCAAACTGACTGGTTACTAAAGACATTTCACTTCCTAGAACCTTAAATGATTGATTGATTTCAGAAAGTGCCTTCTTAAATTCACGCTCTCCCTCAACACCTATCTTTAATCCAAAATCATCTGCCATGCCATCACCTCCTCCTAAAAAATGGCATAAAAAAGTGTCTTCGACACTTCAACTCCCCTAGCCCCTCATTCATGAGGGGAA
>CALLZZ010000282.1 GCA_937858235.1 uncultured Clostridia bacterium | reverse complement strand
AAAATTTTATTTTCAAATGCTGTGCCACACGGGCTGGTCGTAAAAATCGGGTTGCCGGTTCATAGCAGCGTATGATCTTTAGCAAAAAAGGAGCGATGGAAACATCTTACCGTCGTTCCCTTTCAAAATTATATCATATTGGATGTTGGGAATTATTTATTCAAATAATTCCCATAGTTGCTCTACAATACCATGGATCTCTGTTGCACGGTTTATACAAGATACACTTAACCGTGATTTTTCAAAAAATTTTCCATATTCCGAAGCCCCTTGTCGATTGACTTGCGTACATTCCGGAGATCCACACCTTCCGCCCGCGCAATATCGGTTTGACTGATACCGAGTATGTAGTGGGCGTAGATGCGTTTGGCCTGCTTGTCCGGCAAAGAGGCAATGGCGGCGTGGAGCTGCTCCGCCGTCACTTTGCGCTCATAAATTTCGCCGGGAGACAGGGAGACGAACAGAATGTCCTTCTCGATGCCGTCCCCGCAGTCCAGGGAGTAATACGCCTTATGTCGGTATCTTCGCAGATAGTAGGCGGCTTCAGCATGTTCATAAGAATCCAGAACTGCCGCTATTTCGTCCGGCACCTCGATGATGCAGTCGTCGGTATAGAAATCGGGATAATAGTCCCGTAGATTGATCTTTGTCATTTTTTTCCTCCGTTTCGATTTTTGGGGTTTGTGGCGAATCGAAACGAAGGGAGGCGGAGAGCGGCAGCCGACTGAAATTCCTTTTATACGACAGAAAGCCCACTTGGACATAGTCCAAATGAGCTTTTTGAGAAATATGGATTCTATATATCCTATTTTTATGCTCTGTCGGTTCAGGGAGGTGACTGCAATTCTCCGTGGGATCACGTAGACTTTTTTTGACGAGCTACCAATTAAGGCGGTTTCCAGCAGAACGGTGTCCGCTTCATCACGCCCGGCCGCTGTTCAGAAACGGCCGCCTAAAGTTCAAGACAGATTGAACGCGCATAGAAAATCCCTCCAAACCCGCAAGTTTGGAGGGACGTAATATCGCTTATTCAGACATGGAAACAAGCCCGCCAAACTCGCGTTTTTTTTGTTGGGCGGGTCTCACCTTTCTTTTTGAGTCATATGCGAAAATCGGTTCAAGGAAGCGGGAGACTAAAGCAGGGCACGGACGATCTCGTCCATATGCATGCCGCGGGAGCCTTTGACCAGAACCGCGTCGCCGGGAGACAGAAAGGATTTTAGTTCTGCTATGGCCTGATCGTTATTGTCAAAAACGCGGCAGTCAATTCCGGACCGAGCGGAGCGGGCACCATCGACCACGGCTTTCGCTTCCGGGCCGACGGTGAGTAAAATATCGACTCCGTTTTCGGCGGCGCAGACACCAACCTCAAAATGTGCCTGCCGGGAATACTCTCCCAGTTCGAGCATATCCGCCAACACAGCTACTCTGCGGCCGGTTTGGAACCCTGAAAGGACGCTCAGGCTGCTTTTGGCTGCGTCGGGACTGGAATTGTAGGAATCGTCGATGACGGTGACCTCGTTGGCATGGTAAATCTGCTGGCGCATGGCGAGCGGGAGGTAATTCCCGAGTGCAGCGGCGGCCCGGTCCAGAGGCACGCCCAGGCGCTCTGCCACGGCAAGACCGGCGAGCGCATCCAGAGCATGATGTATTCCAAGTACCGGCAAGGTCACATCGACGCGTTCTCTTCTCGGATCAATGCAGAAGAGAACGCGTCGATGTGACCTT
>CALLZZ010000281.1 GCA_937858235.1 uncultured Clostridia bacterium | reverse complement strand
ATCCGCCAGGCGAATGATCCGCTCCTGATGGGATATGATCAGGATGGTCCGTTTCTTTTCAGCGTGCAGCATGGTAAAGGTTTCGGTGAGCTTGGCAAAGCTCCACAGGTCAATGCCAGCCTCCGGTTCATCGAAGATCATTAAACTAGCGTTTCGGGCCAAAATCGAGGCAATCTCAATTCGCTTGACCTCACCGCCAGAAAGGGATGTGTCTACATCCCGATCCACATAGTCGTTGGCACACAGGCCAACCTTATTCAGATACTCACAGCATTCCTTCCGGGACAACCACTGTCCGGCGGAGATCTTTAACAGATCCCGCACCTTCAGCCCCTTAAACCGGGGCGGCTGCTGGAACCCGTAGGAGATTCCGCACTGAGCCCGTTCCGTGATCGACAGGTTTGTGATATCCGTTCCATCCCAAAGAATCTGCCCTGCAGTGGGCTGAACGATTCCCATAATTGCCTTGGCCAGAGTGGTTTTACCTCCGCCGTTGGGTCCAGTGATAACTATAAACTTATTGTCCTCTACACTGAGGTCAATGTTGTTTAAAATGCCAACTTCTCCCTTTTCGCCCTTTGCAGTGAAACAAAGGCCTCTCATTTCTAGCATTGGAATTCCTCTTTCGTTGTGATATTCGATATTCTACACAAATTATAGCACATTTTAGTACAGAATCCAAAAAAAAGCAAGATGAATTCCGCAAATTCCTAGCTACTTTTCGTAATTCTTCCCGGATCAGATCATAAGTGCGTTTTATCGCATCCCTCTTCCTGCCAAACGGCTGGAACAGGCCTGGTAAACTATCTTGCCCCATTTGGGAAAGGCTGGTATAATGGTTTTGTTTGCCTCCGCAAACCCCTGTAAAAAAGACGGACAAGCGGATCTTCCGACCGCACCTGCCCCCTATCCTTATGTTATGCCATTGTCTCGTTTTTGAACCCATGGGGCAGCAGTTCTTCTGCTGTCAGCGCCAAATAAGCGCCGTCGTTCCGGCAGCAGAGCATAACAAGGTGGTCGGAAAACTCGTAGAGCAGTTGCCGGCAGATCCCGCAGGGGGTGCAGTACTCCGCCCCGCTGGAGATCACGGCTCCACGTACAAACCGGCGGCAACCGTGGGCAAAGGCATTGCAAATGGCACCGCGTTCGGCACAGATGGTAGCGCCATAGGTCGCTGACTCAATATTGCAGCCAGTGTATACGTTGCCATCGCTGCCCAACAGAGCCGCCCCCACCGCATAATGGGAAAAGGGTGCGTAGGATCGGTTCAGCATGGCCTTCGCTGCCTGAATCAATTCCTGATCTGTCATATCTGCACCTCCTTTTTCCTTAGTATACCACATTTTCTAGGGAACTTCCATCCCACAAAGGAGTCGAATCATTCATGGAACCTTCTGAACTGCTGTGCCGGGTGGATCACACCCTGCTGGCACAAACCGCTACCTGGGCGGAAATTCGCCAAATCTGTGACGACGGACTGCACTGGGGCTGCGCCAGCGTCTGCATTCCTCCCAGCTATGTGAAACAGGCTGCTGACTACCTCAAGGGTGCCCTCCCCGTCTGTACCGTCATCGGCTTCCCCAACGGCTACAGCACCACTGCGATCAAATGCGCTGAGGCTGCGGATGCACTCCAAAACGGCGCTGAGGAAATCGACATGGTGATTAATCTAGGCTGGGTCAAGGACGAAAACTGGGCCGCTCTCCTGGCAGAGATTCAGGCCGTTAAAGCTGCCTGTCAGGGCAGCGTATTGAAGGTCATCATTGAGACCTGTCTGCTGACGGAGGCAGAAAAAATCCGCCTCTGTAAGATTGTCTCCCAATCCGGCGCAGATTATATCAAAACCTCTACCGGTTTTGCAGGCGGAGGTGCTACCCGGGAGGATGTGGCACTGTTGAAGACCCACATTGCCCCTCATTTGAAGATCAAAGCCGCCGGTGGCATCGCCACCCTCCAGGACGCTGAGGATTTTCTCGCGCTGGGTGCTGACCGGTTGGGCACCAGCCGTATTGTCAAGGCGGTCAAGGCATTGCCTCACTAAACAAAGAACACCCTTCCCGAATTAGGAAGGGTGTTTCTCTATGATCAGCGAACCAAAATTTCTCCAAATACCTTGCCGATGGTGTTGTGGATCACCAGATTCGCCTGATCGTCATAGGGCGTTGCGGAACGGTTGATCAACACCAACCGTTTGCCCTCGTAGTAATTGATCAGTCCGGCCGCAGGATAAACCACCAGGGAGCTGCCCGCTAAAATCATCATGTCTGAATTGCGGATATGCTGAACCGCCTGGTACATCACGTCGTTATCCAGGGCTTCCTCGTACAGCACTACGTCCGGCTTAATCATTCCGCCGCAGCTGCACCAGGGAATCCCGTCGCTGTTTACAATGGTCTCCACCGAGTAGAATTTTCCGCACTTCATACAGTAGTTCCGATGGACGCTGCCATGGAGCTCCAGCACCTCTTTGCTTCCCGCCTTCTGATGGAGCCCATCAATGTTCTGGGTCAGCACCGCCTTCAGCTTTCCCGCTGCCTCCAGTTCTGCCAGTTTCAGATGCCCAACGTTAGGCTGCGCCCCCAGAGCAATCATCTTTTCCCGGTAGAATTTGTAGAACTTCTCCGGATAGCGGGTGAAGTAGCTGTGGGAGATAATGGTTTCTGGAGGATCATCGTAGCACTGATTATACAGTCCATCCTTGCTGCGGAAATCCGGCACGCCGCTTTCCGTAGACATCCCAGCTCCGCCGAAAAAGACAATGTTCTCGCTCTCATCAACCCACTGCTGTAGCGTCTTTCTATTTTCGTCCATCTTGTCCCTCCTTAGTGCGCGGGCGGACTGCGTACCGCCTCAATTCCTCACTTACATGTGGTTATTGTACAACAGTTTCCCGCTCTTTTCCAACCTTTTTTCTTTTCGTCACCCGTTATCGGACTGGTCACCTAGATCCCAGTAGCGGATCGTGGCGTAATTCAGCTCACAATAGTGATGCTCTTGGGTGGCAGACCCCGCAGGGGATTCGGTCACTTGATCCATGCGCACTCATTCCGATTCGGTGGTATCCTGGGTGAGCGGAACATTGTGGTGCGTCCCCCCTCTGTCACTGTCGTAGAATGGGTTGATGGAGATACACTCATCCAGGTCAACCGACCAACCTGTGTAGATCTTCGCCTGATCCAGCTCCACAAAGCACAGGGTATGATCATCTAGAATGCAGCCCAGATCTTGAGATTCATCAGTTCGATTCTGTAGGGTCGCCATGTTGGAGCTGGGCGTGTCATAGAGGCCGTTAACCCCCTCCTGTACTGCGTCGAATCCCCACAGGCTTCGGTAGCTGGAGCATGGCTGTGGCGGCAACCCACCAAAATACAAAGTGCCGCTACGGCACAGAGGATCAATCTTTTTCCTTTCACATATAATTTCCATTCCACAATGTAATCCATTGCCATCATCCGAAAATTTCACTCATTTAACAATTTGTTTCTCAGCCACCTTCGTCTTCAAACTCTATTTTGAGTTTTTCCAACGCCTTCTTCTCAATCCGGCTCACGTAAGATCGGGAGATCCCGCACTGTGCCGCTACCTCCCGCTGTGTCTGTGGTGTCCTCCCATCCAATCCGTACCGCCGCAACACCACCAGCTGTTCCCGCTCGGTGAGGCAGCGTTCCACTGCACCGCGCACCTTCCGGCAGGCATCTCGGGTGTCCAGATCCTCCAGCATGGTGTCCTCTACCCGGATAACATCCATCAAGGACAGCGCATTCCCCTCGTCCTCTTGGTCCAACGCATTGTTCAAAGAGACCTCGCCGGACAGACGTCGGGTTTTCCGCAGGTACATCAAAATCTCATTTTCAATACACCGCGCCGCATAGGTAGCCAGTTTGATCTTTTTCTCCATGTTATAGGTATTGACCGCTTTAATGAGTCCTACCGTACCAATGGAAATCAGGTCATCAGAATCTCCGCCAGTCTGAGTATAGTACTTTTTGACAATGTGAGCCACCAGCCGCAGGTTATGTTCAATGAGCCGGTTACGCGCTCCCATATCCCCCGCCGCAGCCTGTTCCAGACAGATCCGTTCTTCCTGGGCAGAGAGTGGCTTGGGAAAGGAGCCCTGGGCTCCCAGGCGAAGGGCTGCAAAATTACCCTGAAGGAACAGCATCATTAAAATAGAAAGCATAGAAATTCCTCCTTTCCCATAAGCCTATTCTAAAGAGAAATTGTCCCATGCCTCTTCTGACCTAAATTTCGAGTGAGAAAGGCAGCAAAAAACCCGAACCTTTTCCTCCAGGTTCGGGTTTATCCGCAAACGTTCGTTAATCCTTTACAATGGTTTTCTCCGTCTTCCCGCTGAGGGAGAAGGCAATATTTACCGCATGGTCTGCGCAGCGTTCCAGATCCGTAACTACGTCTGAAAATACGACGCCACAGACAGGATTGCAGGTGGAGTCCAGTAGGCGATCCATATGATTGCTCACGCAGCGCTCTTCCAAATCGTCCACGATATTTTCCAGCCGCTCCGCTTCCGCCAGCCGGTCAAAGTCATCCCCCGCAAATACCTCCAGTGAAACATGCATAACCGCCATGGTCGCACTACTGATCTCTCGCAAGTCCCCCATGGCCGGTTCGGACGCATGAACCTTTTGTTCCTTCATCCGCAGCATGTACTTGGTCAGGTTTTCCGCATGGTCACTGATCCGCTCAATATCCGACACTACCAGCAACATACGAGACAAACGGTTCAGTTCTTTGTCTGTCATATGGTGGTAGCGCATATTGATCAGCGCCTGCGTAATATGGCTATCCAGGTAATCCACAATGGCTTCGATCTCCAAAACCCGGTTTCGTTTCTCTTCATCCCGCTCCTGGAAGCATTCGATGGCTGTCTGTAGATTTCGCTCCGCAAATTTACCCATTCGGACAATCTCCAGCTTGGCCTGGCTCAGCGCCACTGCTACCGGAATTGTATCCAACTGGGTCAGGTACACCAACCGCTGATGCTCCGCCTTCTGGGTCTCCTCAGGGCGAATGGGGATGATTTTTCGGGACAAACGTACAATCAAGTTGGCCATGGGGAACTCGACCAACACCGCCATAATCGCAAAAATCGTATGGGTATGAGCAATCTGCCGCCCAATATCCCCGGGCGCTAGACCCTGAATCAACGTAAGAATCTGGGGGAATACGGTGATCAGCGTCATCAGAATACAGGCACGGATCAGGTTGAACACCAGATTCAGTATCGCAGTACGTTTTCCATCCCGGTTCGTGGTCAGGGAGGCCAGCAGATTCGGGGTCACTGATCCGATGGCAGCGCCGATGATCAGGTAAACAGTGGTCTGATAACCCAAAATCCCCTGGATGGCAAAGGTTTGGAAAATCGCAATGGAGGAGGAGGAACTCTGAACCAGAGCTGTAAATGCTATGCCAAACAGCAGGGCGGCAAAGGGATTGGACAGCCCTCGCAGCATAGCTACAAATTCCGGTGTCTCTGACATAGGCCCAATGGCCATCTTCATTAGGGCAATCCCCTCGAACAACATACCGAAGCCCATGATGACCGAACCGATATGCCGCACCTGAGCCTTCTTCATGAACAGGTACATGATCGCACCTACAAACAGAATCATTGGTGCGTAGGCACTGAGATTGAAGGCCGTTAGCTGCGCCGTTACGGTAGTGCCGATGTTGGCACCCATAATAACACCCAGAGCCTGCTGTAAATTCATCAGCCCTGAGTTTACAAAGCCAATGACCATGACGTCCGTCGCCGAGGAACTCTGAATCATCAGTGTGACCAGAACACCTACCAGAACGGATACAACACGGTTGTGGGTTGCCTTTTCTAGAATAATGCGCAGATGATCACCGGCAGCATCTTTCAGGCCGGTGGACATTTGCGTCATGCCGTACAGGAACAGTCCCACACCGCCCAATAACGCAAAAACATCTAATATGGACATATTATGCTCCCCTTCGCCTTACTTCAATTTTCCTTCTTTTGGACATAACTTTGTTTATTATATCATTTTATCTACAAATTTCTATGCACTGAACTACAAATTTCACGCTATATTTTCATTACTTCCACACTGCTTTTCTCTTATTTTCACAATTAACCGTCAAAATTCAGGAGTTTTCACCGTGAAATTAACCTATTTCCTTCTTTTCGCCGCCAGCGTCACCCTGTTTCTCACCGGACTGCCGGTTCTGACTGCCTGCCTCCAGACTCTGGCTGGCCCACGCCTCAATCACTTTCTTCTCCGAGCCATTGGCACTACCCCCCGGGCTTTTACTGCCGGGCTTCTGATCACCGCCGCCGTCCACAGCTCCTCCGCCGTCACCGTTTTCTGTATCGGACTGGCGGACAGCGGAATACTGGCTGCGGAGCAGTTAGCCACCATCATCATGGGCTCCAATATCGGCACCACCTGCACCGCCCACCTTCTTTGGCTCAGCGGACAGGCTGCTACCAGCTCTGCCTTGGTCTGGCTGGCACCCGATCACTTAGGCCCTCTGCTGATGTTCATTGGTCTCCTGCTGACGCTCCCCTTTCAGCGACGGCAGATTCAAACCGGCGGCGGCGTTCTTCTGGGCTTAGGCATGATCTTTGCCGGACTGGCTGGGATGGAGACTGCTCTGGCGCCCCTGGCTTCCCAGCCTGCCGTAGGACTGCTCTTTGAAAAAATGTCTCACCCTGTCACCGGCGTCCTGGCAGGCACCTTGGTCACGGCACTTTTGCAAAGCTCTTCCACCTCTGTCGGCATCCTACAGGCCTTCGCCGCTACCGGTACCGTTTCTTTCTCTGCTGCCGTAGCAATTATCTGCGGTCAGAATATTGGTACTTGCAGCACTGCCTGCTTGGCCGCCGCCAACGGTGGTAAAAATGCTAAGTTTGTTGCCCGGTTCCACCTGTACTTCAACATACTGGGGGCGGTGCTCTTTCTCGTCCTCTACCACTTCATTGAAAGACTGTTTCCAATTTATTTTCAAGGGCTGGTGCCTGACCCCAAAGGAATTGCCATGATTCACACTGTTTTTAATGTGGCCTCCACAGTCGTGTTCCTTCCCTTTCATCGGCAACTGGTGGCATTGTCTCAGTTCAGTCCTCTTGCCGCCTTCCGTCAGGGATTTCACCGCACAAACAATCATCCACCGGTGTAGTCATGGGTTTTATAGGTTTCCTCTTGTGCTTGTTCACCACTTTCCGTCAGTAAAGGAAACTCTTTGTGTTTAAATTTCTCACTTTCAAACACTTTATTTCCAATTGGTTCTCGCAAGTTCTTTTTTATAGCATTTTCTTACAGAATTTAAACCACGCAATTATATGTGAGGTAACATGGAACAAAAGCAGAAGCAGAAAACATTTACCCAGTACATTGTCATGAGGATCATACGGTTATGCGAGCGACTCCGGAAAACGATATAATTGCAACCGTTGCAATTATAATCATTTCTTCTGTCGTCTGCATCCCACTGTATTGGGTTCAATAGGGAAAAAACCTCCTATGCTAAACTAGAAATGGCCTGCCAACCACAAAAATAAGCATGGGAGGTTTTGTCATGAAAGACATAGATAGTCTATCACGTTCAAAATGGAGATGCGAATTTGAAATGCAAGTAAAAAGCTGCAAAAAAGAAACAGCCCCCGAGTAGGGGGCCGCAGTGATAATAATGTGATTAGCAGACCTTTCGATGCCCTCTTAAGAGGACATCCACAAGTATTTGGCTTGTATAAAGCCTGCACATGCCACCAGTTCAACTGGTGGCTTTGATTATTCTTCGCTGTTGTAGTAATTGATCAGGCAGCCGGACAGAATAATATCCCGCTCCTCCCGTGTTAGCTGCGGCAACTCCAAGGTAATGGGCGTTTCCACGCCATTCTGGATCAGGGTAGCTTGAATCAATTCTCCCTCCCCTTCTAAGGCCGCCTTTACGCTGGGAATAAACAGCTGGTCACCAGGCTGAATATTGCGCTCCGCCAGCTCCGCCGCGATAAAGGGCAACATACCCCAGTTTACCACATTGGAACGGTACCGTTTCGTCGCATATTCTGCTGCCACGTTTGCCACACCGCCCAGCACACGCTGGCAGCTGGCAGCCTGTTCACGGGCAGAACCGTCGCCGGGCTTCAACGCCATGATAAAGGAACCCAGTCCGGTGGTTCCCGCCGGGTGTCCCGACAGTGCGGTCATTACTTCCGCATCCACAATCCCCTGACGGCGCTTCTGTTCCATTTCCTGGATCGCTTTGGCACGTCCCACATAGGCCGGATCCTTCCGGCTCAGGGTAAACTCCGCCAATTTCAGGGGGTTAGATCGATAGCTGGAGGTCTCACCAGAGGGAATCAGCTCATCGGTGGTGGTGACTGGATCATAGATCGCACTGGCCGCAGTCAGCAGCAGATCCTCCGGCATCGGAATCTGCTCAGGCCAGTCGGCGATATTGGGTCCAAAGACCAATTCCTTCTCCGGCTGCGCTTTGCCTACGCCATAGTACACTCGGTTGCGATAGGGGGTGTCATCGTAATCGTAGGGCTCATAGGCCGGGTCTGCCGGCACTTCCGGCAGCTCAGTGGCGGCAGTCAACGCCCCGCTGTTCAATACCGTTGCCGCAATGGAACGTGCGTCCATCAGCGCTACATAGGAAATCTGACCGTCGGAGGGTTTGCTCCCCTCTCGGTTAGGGAAGTTCCGGGTGGAGTGGCGGATGGAGAAGGCACCGTTGGCAGGCACGTCTCCTGCGCCGAAGCAGGGTCCGCAGAAGCAACTGCGCACCGATGCACCAGCAGCTGCCAAATTGGTCAGCGCGCCATTCTTGGACAGCGCCAGGAAAGCGGGCATGGAGCCAGGATAGCAGCTGAGCCACAGCGCGTTATCTCCCAGAGACTTCCCAGACAGCATCTCGGATACCCGCATCAGATTCTGATAGGTACCGCCGGAACAGCCAGCAATCACCGCCTGATCCACATAGAACCTTCCGTCCCGCACCTTATGGGTCAGAGACTCCGGCTTCTCCTTCAGCTTAAACTGCTTTACGGTTGCCTCATCCACCTGATGCAGAATATCCATCATATTTGCCTTGAAATCAGAGATAGTAAAGGCATTGGAGGGATGGAAGGGCAGGGCGATCATTGGTTCCACTGCAGACAGATCTACCTGGATCACATCATCATAGTAAGCGCCGTCAGCAGGTTCCAGCGCCTTGAATTCATTCTCCCGACCCAGAGACGCCATGTAGTTCCTTACCGTTTCATCAGTGCTCCAGACCGAGGACAGGCAGGAGGTTTCTGTGGTCATTACGTCAATGCCACAACGATAGTCCATGGACAGCGCTGCTATGCCGGGGCCAAAGAATTCCATCACAGCATTTTTTACGATTCCCTTGGTAAAGGTAGCACTGATCAGAGCCAGCGCAACGTCCTGGGGGCCTACGCCGGGCTTGGGGGCGCCGGTTAAGTAAATTGCTACCACACGGGGATAGGCAATATCGTAGGTCTTATTCAGCAGCTGCTTTACCAGCTCCGGACCACCTTCCCCCATGGCAATGGTACCAAAGGCACCGTAACGGGTGTGGCTATCTGAGCCAAGCAGCATCTTTCCGCCGCCGGCATACCGCTCCCGCATGTAGCAGTGGATTACCGCCTGGTGTGCCGGGACAAATTCCCCGCCGTACTTCTTTGCTGCGGACAAACCAAACACATGGTCATCCTCGTTAATGGTACCGCCTACTGCACACAGGCTGTTATGGCAGTTGGTCAGCACATAAGGCAGAGGGAACTCCTTTAATCCGCTGGCGCGGGCGGTCTGAACGATGCCCACATAGGTGATGTCATGGGAAGCCATGGCGTCAAACTTGATCTTCAGGTGATCCATCTCGCCGCTGGTGTTATGGCTGGACAGAATGCCATAGGTGATGGTACCCTTTTTCGCCTCCCCGGCCGCAGGCAATTCTTGAGCCTGTCCGACAGGGACAAACGTACCATTTTGATAATATGCAGGCGTATTCAAAATCTGTAACATAAGGAGAACCTCCGAAAAAACAACATGATATAGGGTATTATACCACGAATCTCGGTCATGGCACAAGGTAAAAGGGACGAATCCGGTTGCGAATCCGCAGAAAACACCGTATAATTATAACAAAAATCAGAACCACTCTGTTCCGGGAGGCGTCATTTATGAATCCATCTACACGAACTACTCAGTTCCATATTCAACTGTCACAGGATACGCCGGTGGGCAGCTACTGCATGCTGCCCGGTGACCCCGGTCGCTGCCAGGCCATCGCTGCCCGCTTTGACAACCCCGCTCACCAGAACACCAACCGGGAATTCTGTACCTGGACCGGCACACTACTGGGACAGCCCGTCAGCGTCTGTTCTACCGGGATTGGCGGTCCCTCTGCAGTCATCGCCATGGAGGAACTTGCCCAACTGGGGGTTCACACCTTCCTACGGGTTGGCACCTGCGGCGGCATCCGCACCGACGTTCAATCCGGTGATATTGTTATCGCCACCGGCGCCGTCCGGATGGAGGGCACCAGTCGGGAATACGCACCTATCGAATACCCTGCGGTACCCGATTTTCAGGTGACCTCCGCTCTGGTTCAGGCAGCGCAACAGCTGAAGAAACGGAATCACACCGGGGTAGTGCAGTGCAAGGACTCCTTTTACGGCCAGCACTCCCCCGCCCGGATGCCGGTTTCCTACGAGCTTCTGAACAAATGGGAGGCCTGGAAACGGTTAGGCGTCCTGGCCAGTGAAATGGAATCTGCCGCCCTCTTTGTGGCAGCTAACGCCTTACAGGTTCGCTGCGGCAGCTGCTTCCATGTCATCTGGAACCAGGAACGTCAGGCCGCCGGGCTGGATCAGAGTGAATCCCTGGACACCAGCAGTGCTGTTCAGGTCGGCGTAGAGGCGCTTAAACTTCTGATCCGTCAGGATCTGGGCATCGCTTAGTCCTGTCTTCGGAAAAAGTCTATCGCGGCCTGCAAGGCGCGTTCCGGATTTCCCGGCTCCATCAGCCGGTGTTCCGCCCTGGGTACCATAATCAGCTCCGCCCCCTTTTCTTTTGCGAAGCGACGCGCCGCCTCCGGTGAGGCTGTGCTGTCCTCTTCCCCATGGATCATCAACAGCTGGGTACTTCCCTTCTGGTAACGTTCAAACACATTGTACCACCCCATATCCTCGCAAAAAGCTCGGGTCAGCCGGAAGGGCCGATTATAGTAGGTCAGGTCGCAGCATCCATCTCGCTCAAAGGTTTTCCCTTCCTCCGCCGCAATCTGCCAGATCAATTTGGGCATATCAATGGCGGCCGAACGCAGAAACGCTTTCTTCCCCTCATGAGGGCGGTCGGCCAGGTACAGTAGGGTGGTGTAAGCACCAAAGCTGGAACCAAAATAGAGGATCTCTGCCTCCGGTGCCAGTTCCCGTGCCCGTACCTCTGCCACCGCATAGCTCTCCACGCAGTGCTCCATGGTCATCTCTCCACCTTCCAGCGGACTATCACCGTGAGCCGGAAAATCAAAGCCGTACACGCCAAAGCCCGCCGCCTTTAACCCACGGGTCATAAACAGCGGCGTATGTCCTCGCTTCTGGCTTCCGAATCCGTGAGCCATGATCACCACCTGGCTCTCCCCGTCGACCGCATTCAATCCGGGAACAATCAAACCACTTTTTCCTTCTATCAGTTCATTTTTCATCTCTTTCATCGCGCAGAATCACACTCCCTCTTACTTTTTCTCCAGTATAAAAGCAATCCAGTTAGGTGTCAATCGCCCCACAATTCCCTCTCATCCCTGGGAGTCAGAAATTTATGGTTGCGTGAAAATTCTATCAATGGTATGATAATTATGCTATTTTTAACAATAAAGACGGAGGTTACAACAGATGTTGCCTGTCACAGAAGCGTTTATAAACGTATTTAAAGAGAATGGTTTTGAGTGTGAAGTGGTGGAGTTGGAAAAAGAGGATCAGGTTCGCATCCCCATGACCGGTGATCCCTTCGGTCCCAGACTTTTAGTGGTTCGCTTTCTCCATGAGAGCAATATTGTCGCCGTAGTGCTGCCCGATCTGATTGAGATCCCTAAGGGAAAAAGCTCCATCGCCATTAAGCTGGCCAATGAGCTCCATCGCTCTTCCCATTTGGTAAAGCTCTGGGTGGATAAGAAAAACCGCTCCCTATGGGCTATGGTCAACACCTTTGCCCGGGAACCGGATACCGTATCCACCGCCGTGGATGCCGTGGGTCTGCTGATGGACTATTGCTCAAGGATGTTCCCTGTCATAGAAACTACCCTCACAGAGTGAGGCTCCCTCTTTCCAGGTGACCCCATTAGCCTTGGGATTACTCATCGGAACCCTCAGCCGCAGGATCATTAGTCTTGCGGCTGTTTTGTGTAGCCTTTCATTATATCTTAACAGCTATCCCGACATCACCCCCGACATCACCATGCTTCGTGGCATCTATGCCATTTTGGACGTATCCGGGCATGAACTGCTGACCGCCAGCGAGGACGTGGAAGCCAGCAACGCAGCTAACACAAAAACGCTGAAAAAGGAGCCTATCGCAGTTCATTGCAGTAGGCCCCTTTGTTTCTATCTTAAACTTGCATCGGATTCCATTCCGTTGATCTGCTTATCCATCTCAGTAACGGCAGTGCTAGGTCAGGACTTCCCCCTCTGCCAGATACCCACAAACTGCCATGCCTACTTCTCCCGCCAATGTCATTAAAACACAACCCTGCACACGCCTCGAAAAGCCGCAGGTTTTTAAGAAAACACCTGCGGCTCTGCCTTGCACTATGCTTTTTTCTTTCCTGTTTTCTCTTTCCCTTGGAGCTCCGGTACCGGCGGAGCATCGTTTCTCGGCTTGGTATGCGTTCGCTCAGGTCGTTTCATTCCCTGTTTCGCCATACTTTTCCCTCCTCTATTTTCCCATGCCAATGAGCTGCAAGATAACACCGTAAATCACACTGGCGCCAATCCCAAACACCAGCACCGGTCCGGCAATGGTGAACATCTTTGCTGCCATACCAGTGACAAATCCCTCGCTTTTAAACTCCATGGCCGGAGCTACAATGGAGTTTGCAAACCCTGTCACCGGAACCAAAGTGCCTGCACCAGCGTGCTTGGCCAGCTTTTCATACACATCCAGTCCCGTCAGCAGGGCTGCCAGGAAAATCAAGGTGATGGTAGCGGTGGTTCCCGCATCCTCCCAGGCCATTCCTGCATATTGGTAAAATTCTTGAAGTGCCTGACCTACACAGCAGATCCCGCCGCCGACGCAAAACGCCCAGATCATGTTTTTCCATGAAGGAGATGGCTTTGATTTTTTGTTGACTAGTTCACCATACTCCTGATCGGTCATATCCATGGTTCTCAACACCTTTCTTCCTCACAGTATGGCTCAAAATTCCCCAAGGTATGCAGAAAAAAGAAAGACCTCCGATACATACGCATCTGAGGTCTCGTGTGCCTTTGTCACTTATTTATTAAAGTCGTGTTCAAATTCATTTACTGCTGCCAAGAGGTATGTGGAGGAATATGCCATGCTGGGGCCTCCACCGAAGCCACCTGCTGCAACCATTGCTGCATCCAGGATCTCCTGTCTGGTAGCACCAGCCTGATAGGCGTTGTAGACATGAACCACAATACAATACTTGCAGCGGTTATAGGCTGCAATGCCGACACTGATCAGTTCCTTGGTCTTGACATCCAGTGCGCTGGCCTCAAAGGCAGCGTTCTGTAGGCTCATAAACGCCTGAACTGTCATGCCCTCCTCTTTGGAGATAGTGTTTACACCGTTCAAAAAGTCGTTTAAAATTACCCTTACGTCTTCCATAATATAACCCTCCTAAAAAATAGTATATCGCCCTTATCCGTTCAGTATAAGGTGCATTGTCGGAAAAGGCAAGTCCATTTCCCCTGCGCGGACTATTCCATTTCTCGCCGGCAGAAATTCGGCAATACCAAATCCACTTTTTCCTCCTCCTGGGTCTCCAGCAGTTCTCCAATCAGCTGATTGGAGACCAGGAAGCCCTTGGGTGTGAAGTGCCAGCGTCCAGATTCTGCCTGTTCCGCCCAGCCCTGTTCTTGGTAACTCTTGAGCTTCTCCTCCAAGGGTGCGAAATTCATCCGGAAGGTTCGACTATATTCCACCCCATCAATTCCCATCACCGTGCGCAGACGCAGCATCAGATATTCATAGCTCCGCTCTTCAAAGGGGATCAGCTCGGAGGCATCTACAATTTTACCGCCGCTGAGCATTCCCACCATGTATTGTTCCAGATCCCGAACGTAGCTATACCGCCGTCCGCCGAAATCAGAGTGAGCTCCGGGGCCAAACCCCACATACTCCCGGTTCATCCAGTACTTCAGGTTATGGCGGGAGCGTTTTCCCTCTTTGGCAAAGTTGGAGATCTCGTACTGATCGTATCCCATCTGTGCCAGTCGTTCCACCGCCCAAAGGTACATATCCGCCTGATCGTCACTGCTGACCAGGGACAGCTGATCCCGCCGTTGCCACAGTGGCGTCCCCTCCTCCAGTATCAGACCGTAAAGGGATAGGTGCTGCGGCTCCAGGGTCAATACCGCCTCTACCGATTCCTGCCACTGCTCCATACTCTGTCCAGGCAGACCGAAGATCAAATCCAGATTCAAGTTGGTAAACTTTGCATGTCGAATCATTTTCACCGCCTCTTGCGCCTGAGCAAAGGTATGGGGACGATTGAGCATGTCCAGCTCTTCATCGTGGCAGGACTGGATTCCCATAGAGATTCGGTTGACCCCCCCCTTGTAAAGGGTTTTCAGCAGTCCGAGGGTTACGCTGTCCGGATTCACCTCCACTGTGAACTCACAGTGCCGATCCAGGCAATACTCCCGCTCCACGGTTTTCAGCAGCCGCTTCAGCTGCTCCTCTCTCAACACACTGGGGGTTCCTCCGCCTATATATACCGTATCTACCATAAACCCTTCTGTGCGGGGCGCTACCTCCTCCAGGTGGAGGGTCAGAGCCTTCATGTAATCATCCATCCGATCCGCATTCCCCGCCAGGGAGTAAAAATCACAGTAATCGCATTTTTGCTTGCAAAAGGGAATGTGGAGATACAGCCCCAAGCGTCTGCCGCGCATTTCTCTCAACCGTTGCCTTTGCAGCTTCAATTCGCGTTTTTGATGTTGCCTAATCTGTTTTTTCATCGGGCTCCCCCTTTTCACGGATAACATTATAGTATATTATAGGGAATTTGCAAATCGTAATGTGTCAAATTTCTGTATCCTGCTTGACACTTTTCTATCAGATAGGCTATCCTTCTCCACAGACAACAGTTCTCCGTCATTTGAGGTGCCAGTTATGACAAAATTGCAATTTTTCATTCACTCTGATCAGGACGGCTGCCGGGTCTCTACCCTGCTGCGACGGGATTGCCACTGCTCAGCCCGTCTGATCAAACAGCTCAAATACCTGCCAGAGGGCATTCTCCTGAATGGTCAACGGGTGTTTCTGGATCATCGGGTCGCAGCAGGACAAACTCTGCCCCTACAACTGCCTCCCGATCCACCCTCGGATCTGGTACCGGTAGCCCACACGCTGGAGTTGCCCTTTGAGGACGAACACCTGCTGATCGTCAACAAGCCCCCCTGTGTGCCTGTCCACTCCGGTCCCGGTCACCACAATGACTCTTTGGGCAACTATCTGGCCTGGCACCACCAGGGGCGGGGCACCCACTACACCTATCGACCCGTCAATCGACTGGACCGCCCTACCTCCGGACTGATGTGCGTAGCAAAGCACGCTTACGCTCAGGAACGCCTGAAAAACCAGCTCCATACCCGACAGTTTCGCCGCATCTACCTGGCTCTCTGTGACGGTGCCTTGTTCCCGGAGCAAGGTACCATTCAAGCGCCTATCGGTCGGGCTGTAGGCAGCGTACTAAAACGAGAGGTCCGATCAGACGGCGCAGCGGCGGTGACTCACTACCGTTGTCTTTGGTCGGACGGTATCCGTTCCTTGGTGCAGTTGGAGCTGGAAACTGGACGCACCCATCAAATTCGCGTCCACCTGTCTCACTTAGGCTTTCCCCTCACCGGTGACTTTTTATACGGAATCGAACAGCCGGAGCTCATCTCTCGCACTGCCCTTCACTCCTGGGCGCTCTCCTTTCAGCATCCGGTTACCAGCGCCGTCGTGTCCTGTTTTGCACCCTTGCCGGAAGACATGTCCGCCCTTGTCCCCCCTGCAATCCTCTCACAAGTTGTTTTGAACGATTAAGATGCCCTTGCACCTTAACGCGAGGTGATAGAACGATGATCATTGATTTCCATACCCACTGCTATCCACTGGCCCTGGCCAAAAAAGTGGCTGCAAATACCGTCCCGCCTCAAGATATTCCTGTCCCCACCCCCGATCATCTTCTTTCTCAGATGAACGACGCCGGTGTTGATCTGAGCATACTCCTCCCCGTTGCCTCCCGACTGGACACTGTAACGGATGTGAATCAATTCTCACAATCGGTTCAGAGCAATCGTGTCCTCTCCTTTGCCGCTATCCACCCGGACAATCCGGATACTTTGGATCTGCTGGACGAGATGAAGGCACGGGGCGTGAAAGGGGTAAAGTTTCACCCGCCCTTTCAGTATTTCTCCCTGGATACCCCTAAATACCGCCCCATCTACCGTAAAATCGCCGATTTGGGGCTGATTACCGTAATTCATCCCGGTCGTGCCCTCCCCACCAAGGAACACTACTGCTATCCCAGCACCTTTGCTAAGGTAGCGGATGCATTTCAAGGTGCTCCTGTGGTACTGGCGCACATGGGTGGTATTTTAATTGAGCAGAAGGAGATTGATCTGCTCCCACAGCTTCCCATATATGTGGATACCGCCCTCTGGTCGCGGTTCATGTCCCGGGACGCCTTTCTCAAATTGGTCGACTTGATTGGACTGGAGCGGGTGCTCTTCGGCACCGACTACCCCTACGACAACCTTGTGGACTGCGTGAAGCATATCCACGCCCTCCCCTTCTCTGATCAGGAACAGGAGCAGCTTTTCTCCGGAAACGCTTTGGGACTCCTCAACCGATAGCATATAAAAAACCCACCGATTTACCGTTCGGTGGGCTTCGCTTTTTCGGTTTACACATACCCCCACAGGCCACGGACAGACACCTCGCCTGCGGTAATGGTTTCCCGGTATCCATCCGGGTAACGAACCATCAGTCCAAAGTTCTCATCTACGCCTTCCGCAAAGGCGGGTCTTGGCGCTTCCCCGGCATGGAGCACCTGCACCTCTTTCCCGATGGTCAGGCAAGCCTTTCGATACCGTTCCAGATAATCGCCGCTGCCAGCACACCAGCTGATGTACATCCGATCCAAGCTGTTAATCATTTCTGCTGCCAGCCGTCCCCGGGGCAGCTTCCGACCTGCTGCCATGGCCAAGGAGCCGGCGACAGGCCGAATTTCCTCTGGGAAGTCCTCTGGAGCCTCGTTTACGTTGACCCCGATTCCCGGTATTACATACTGTAAGGCACCACTCTCTCCTTCAATGGCCATCTCAGTCAAAATGCCGCAGATTTTCCTTCCTCCCAGCACCAGGTCATTGGTCCACTTGATCCCGGGAATCAGTCCAGTGGCACGCTCGATTGCCTCACAGACCGCAACTGCCACATAGGCAGTCAAATTCAGCGCCCGGGCAGGCGCTAGCTCCGGCTTTAACAGAACACTCAGGTAGACGCCGGTGTTCTCAGGTGAGTGGAACAATCTTCCCAACCGTCCCCGGCCCTCCGTCTGCTGATTGGCTACCAAAACTGCTCCAGCAGGCAGGTTTTGGCTCTCCCGCTTTAAATAACTGTTGGTGGAGTCCACCGTATCCAAGCAGAGCAGCGGTTCTCCCACCTGTTCAATCTCCAGCCAGGGCAGTATTTCTCCCTTTGTGAGGAAATCCGGAGACGCCAGGAGCTGGTATCCCTTCCGCGGGGCGGATTCAATCTGATATCCGTCCTGCCGCAGTCCGTTGACCGCCTTATTCACAGCCGCTCGGCTGATTCCCAACCGCTCGCTCATGACTTCTCCTGAGAGATACTCCTTCTGCTGCTCCTTTTGCCGTTCCTTTAACATGGCCAGAATCAACTGTTTGCTCATACTTTCTACGTCCTCTCCTCACCGTTGCCGCCGTTTTACGGCTCCAAGAGCCATCTTATTTTTTCTATTCTACCACGACAGCAGCCCCTTGGCAACGGAGGGCTTATCCGCCGAAAAACAGACGCACCGTCCAACTGGCGGCAATAAACCCCGCCAAATCGGCACACAGTGCTGCCGGAATGGCATACCGTGTATTCCGGACTCCGGCCGCACCAAAGTACACCGCTATGGTATAAAAGGTAGTCTCGGTGCTGCCCATCATGACCGCTGCTGTCCGCCCAATCAGAGAATCGGGTCCATAGCTCTGAATCAGCTCTGAGCCTACTCCCAAGGCTCCGCTGCCACTGATGGGGCGGATCATCAGTAACCCAATGGTCTCCGACGGTATACCTAACCAGTGCAGCCCCGGCGCCAATGCCTTTGCCGCCAGATCCAACATACCCGATGCGCGGAGCATATACACTGCCGTCATCAATCCCACCAGGGGTGGCAGGATTCGCACCAGAATTTTCAAACCATCCAGTGCACCGGCGGAGAGGCCGTCATAAACGTCCACCCCTTTGACCGTCCCGATGATGGCAACTCCCGCCAAAATCATTGGGATCAACATGACAAAAAATAAATCCATGGTCATCTCCGTACTCTTTTTAACAGTTTTGCCGCGCAGATCCCCACTGTCACCGAGATACAGGAGGACAGCCACACGGCAGGTAAAATATCAAACGGTGAGGCACACCCCGCCGCGCTGCGCACTGCAGCCACTGTCGTAGGAATCAGCTGAATAGAGGCGGTATTGCAGACGATAAACAGACACATATCATCCGAGGCAATCCCATTTGTGTTTCTGCCCATCCGCCGCACTGCCTGAATGCCCAGAGGTGTCGCTGCGTTCCCCAGTCCCAAGAGATTTGCCGATACATTGGCCGCAATTTTTTCCATGGTTTCCGGTTCCGTTCGAGCGGTGGGAAACAGCCTGCCCAGCAGAGGCCGAAGGGCATGTTCCAGTCTTTCTAGGATTCCGCACCGCTTCATCCCTTCCATTACACCACACCACAAACACATCACGCCTGCCATGGAAAAACAGAGCTCTATCGCCGCCGCTGCGCCCTCTGTTACCGCCGCCGATACCCCTGCGATCTGCCCAGTGGCAAGGCCACACAGTATACTGGCTGCCACCATCCCCATCCACAGAATCGTCATTGCCATCTGTCATCCCCCCTCCCACACTCTTATGCAGGGGGATGTCCATTATGACTGATTAAATTTTTCGGAAAATTTTTATAAATTTTTGGATAATATTTGAAAATTCCTTGACTTTTTTCTCCTTGCGTTTATAATGAAAGTAGTGATGTATCACTGAACTTTCAAGTGGGATTCCCACCTTTTGCAGCGTGATGATCACAAATAGTAGTCTATATACAGAAAGGAGCTTCCTTATGAAATCGACTGGCATCGTTCGGAAAGTAGACGAATTAGGCCGTATCGTTCTTCCTATCGAATTACGTAGAACGTTAGATATTGTAGAAAAGGATGCATTGGAGATTTATGTGGATGGTTCTTCCATTATCTTGAAGAAATACCAGCCTTCTTGCACCTTCTGCGGAGACGCTAAGGACATCACGCGTTACAAAGATAAAAATGTCTGCCTCTCCTGCCTTCGTCAACTTCAAAAGCTGTAATCTCCTCTTTTGCTCTTTTGATGCACACAGCCGCCTGCCATTTTTGGTCAGACGGCTTCTTTTTGCCCTTTTTTCCTTTTACACTTGCTCTCTGCCGCTACAGGCTGTTCTGGTACAGTTCGTTCTTGGGCAATCCCGTTTCCGCTGCGATTCGCTTTGCCGCGTCCTTTAAGGACAACCCGTCCCGTTCCCGTAGCTCCGTCACCAGCTTTACGCCTTCTTCCAGGGTGATTTTCTCTGCAACCTGGGGTTGCACTCCCTCTACCACCAGCACGAACTCCCCTTTGGGTGGGTTCTCCCGGTAGCAAGCGATCGCCTCCACCAATGTCGTCCGGCGGACCTCCTCGTGGAGCTTAGTCAACTCCCGGCACAGCGCAATTCTCCGCTCCCCGCCAAACACCTCGTTCAAATCCTCCAGGGTCGCCAGCAGCTTGTGGGGTGCTTCATAGAAAATCATTGTTCGCTCCTCCCCCACTAAGGACTGCAAATGGGTTTTCCGGTTTTTCTTATTCATTGCCAGGAAACCTTCAAAGGTAAACCGCCCCGTAGGCAGCCCCGATACTGCAAGTCCTGTAATCAACGCACAAGGCCCTGGCAATGCTACCACATCAATTCCTTCCTCCGCGCAGAGCTGTACCAGTTGCTCCCCCGGATCGCTGATGGCCGGCGTACCGGCATCGGTCACCAGAGCACAGTTTTCACCGCCCAGCAATCGCTGCACAATGGCTATGCTGCTGCTCTCGACATTATGTCGGTAGTAGCTGACCAACTTCTTTTTCAATCCCAAGTGATTGAGAATCTTAATGGACACTCTGGTGTCCTCCGCCGCAATAAAATCCACTTTAGCCAACGTATCAATCACACGCTGAGACAAATCACTCAGGTTGCCGATGGGCGTGGGCACCAAATATAACGTTCCTGCCATACACTCACTCTTTCTTATCCCTTAGTTTCTGGAACACTTTTCCGCGTCAATCGCCAACACCACCATCAACGCCAGCAAACTATCCTCCGGCAGCGCTACGTCAATCACATAGGTGTCTGTCAGGCGCAGCAACTCCTTGGTGACCGTCGCCACCAAAGTTTGACTCTCGTTCCAGATGTTGTAGTCCCATTCCAAAACTGCTCCGTCTACGCTCCACCCGTTACACTCCAATGTGAAGCGGGGGTGGAAAAAGGAGAATTCCTTCCGGATGCATCCTACATAGGTCTCTCCCAGATACATCTCAAACTTGGGCAGCAGGGTGAATATCCGCTCTTGAAGGGTGGCAATATGCACTCCCTGGGCGTTATAGATATACAGGCAATGCCCCATGCTCAGCTTGCCCTGAACAGTGAATACCACATTCCCCTCTTCGTCATAAATATCATAGCTGTCGAACCAGGAGAACAGCCGCTGTTTAAAGAGTAATTTCATTGCAATTTCCTTTCGTCGGCGGAATCCAATCGGCCACAAACAGGGTAGGTAATATTTTCAGCCCCGGTTTCCCCAACCGCATTGCCTCCACCAATATGAACTTCGGCGGATGCGCTGGGGAATGCTGCACCAACTGCAATCGTTTTGGCTCCATTCCGCTCTTTTGCAGGGTCGCAAAAAGCGCCGTCAGTCGTTCCGCCCGATAGCACAGGGCAAAGCGTCCACCGGTTCGCAACAGCCATCCTGCCGCAGCACAGAGATCCTCCACCGTACAGCACTCCTCACTGCGGGCAGTTTTCCGCACCCCTTCTGCCGTTTTCCCCGTGTTGGGTGCGAAGTAGGGTGGATTGGACACCACCAGGTCATAACCACCTGGCGATGTATACCAGTGCCGGTACTCCCGCAGGTCGCCGTGGATGATCTCACCCTGCAATCCGTTTTCCCTGAGGTTTTCCGCTGCCAGTCTCGCCGACTCCGCCACAATCTCAACGCCATCCAGCGTCAGTGGCGTCTTCCGCCGGGCCAGCAACACTCCAAGCACACCTACGCCACATCCCAAATCGCACACTTTTTCTCTGGCGTGGATGGTAGCAAACCAGGACAGCATTTGGGAATCCGTCCCCATTTTCGGCAGGTGCTCCCGCTGCCGCAGCCGGTACTGTCCCAGCTGTTCGATTGTCTCTCGCACCATCGTTGTGTTCCCCTTCTTTGTTATCGTCTCATTATGCCAGCTGGCAGACGGATTGTAAATATGCTCAACACAAAAACAGCGGTGCGACAACTGTCACACCGCTGTTGAGTTTCATGGGAATAAGCTTATCCTTCCTGAAGTGCCTTTGCTTCGTCAATGGCCTTCTGCTGTGCAGCAGGAGGACAATCCTCGTAACGGACAAAGTGGAAAGTAAATGCACCACGGCTCTGGGTCATCGCCCGCAGTTGAATCGCGTAACTGGTCATTTCAGCCATCGGAACTTCTGCGGTAATAATCTGATCGCCGTCCTTCGTGGGATCCATGCCCATAACACGACCACGGCGCTTATTCAGGTCACCCATAACATCGCCCATGTAGTTATCGGGCACAGTGACCTTCAGCTCGCCTACCGGTTCCATCAGAACGGGGCTGGCTTCGGGCAGAGCGGCCTTGTAAGCCAACTGCGCAGCAGTCTTAAAGGCGATTTCAGAGGAGTCAACCGGGTGATAGGAGCCATCATACAGGACAGCCTTTAGGTTTACCACAGGGTAACCAGCCAGGACGCCGTGGACACAAGCTTCACGCAGGCCCTTTTCAACAGCCGGGAAGTAGTTGCGGGGCACGCTGCCGCCGAAGACTTCCTCTGCAAATACCATTTCTTCTTCGTCACAGGGCTCGAACCGGATCCAGACGTCACCGTACTGGCCGCTGCCGCCGGTCTGCTTCTTAAACTTACCCTGCTTGGAAATGCTCTTGCGGATCTTTTCACGATAGGGTACACGGGGGGTATCCAGAACAGCTTCTACGCTGAAACGGCTCTTCAGCTTGGACACCAGCACATCAATCTGGATGTCGCCTACGCCAGCTACTACCATCTGGTGCGTCTCGGCGTTGTTGGTGATGGAGAAGGAGGGATCTTCTTCGTTCAGACGGTTCAGTCCGATACCAATTTTATCTTCCTGTCCACGGGTCTTGGGAGAGATTGCCTTGGAGTAAACCGGTTCTACAAAGGGAATAGGGTTCATAACAACGCTCTTGGCACTGAGGGTATCGTTGGTCTTCACCTTATCCATCTTTGCAATGGCACCGATATCGCCGGTAACCAGGCTCTTGACTTCGGTAGCCTTCTTTCCCCGCATCATGTACAGGCGACCCAGCTTTTCACTGTCGCCGGTGCGGCCATTGAACACAGTTGCGTCACCGGCAAAGGGACCCGCCAAAACCTTGATGTAGGAGTATTTGCCGTACTGGTCAGAAACCGTCTTAAAGACGAAGGCAACGGGATCACCATCAGCCACTGCCACTTCCAGCGCCTCACCATCCGCGTCTACGCCAGCAGCGGGAATACCCTGAGTGGGATCGGGAACCAGGTTGATGACGCCATTCATAAATGCTTCCGTACCCAGACCGGAGAATGCACTGCCGCAGAATACGGGGATCAGCGCACCGTCCTTGACGCCTGCGCGGAGGCCGCTGGCAATTTCTTCTGCGGTGAATTCCTCACCGTCAAAGAACTTTTCCATCAGCTCTTCACTGGTTTCGGCCACGTTTTCCATCAGGGCTGCGAAGGATTCTTCCACCTGATCGGCAGCGTCTGCGGGCACGTCTTCTGCTACGGTCTTGCCCTTGTTCATGCTATAAGCCTTCTTGGCCGCAACATCAATAACACCGACCACTTTTTCACCTTCGAACTTAGGAATGACCAGGGGAGTAACGGAGGTTCCGAACTTTTCCTTCAGCTTTTCCACCACAGCATTAAAGTCGCCATTGTCTTCATCGGTCTTGGAAACATAGATCAGGCAGGGCAGGTTCCGTGCCTTGATCTCCTTATAGACCCGTTCCGCACCGACAGAAATGTCACCCTTAGCGGGGAGAACGATAACCGCTGCGTCTGCAACCTGAAGGGCTGCCAGAACGTCGCCATTAAAGTCGAAGTTACCCGGAGTATCCAGAACGTTGATCTTGCAGCCCTTAAACTCCACGGGAGCCAGGGCGGTGGAAATGGAAATCTGGCGCTTGATCTCTTCTGCGTCGTAGTCGCAGACCGTGTTGCCGTCAGCTGTCTTGCCCAGGCGGTCAGTGGCACCAGTCAGATTCAGCATACTTTCAACAAGCATGGTTTTGCCCACTCCGGAGTGACCCAGTAGGCAGATGTTACGAATATTCTGCGCGGAATAGCTCATGTTACGTTCTCTCCTTAACCTGTTTTTAGCATCTCAGACAATTTTTTGGTTTGCCTAGTTATACGCATTACCTTTTTGTTATTATACTGCAATTTCAACCAGTTGACAATGGCGTTTTCTCATTCTTTCGTCAATTCTTCCGAAAACACGCTCCTGGAATCCCTGGTTTTTGTTCCACCCTTTTCCTCCCGGCTTTCCCCCAAAATGATGGCACGAATTTCGGCAAAATCTTCCGCCTCCCAGGTGGGGATCACTTCCGTTTTATTCTCCTTCTTTCCCGGATTGTACCAAATGGTATCCAAGTTGGCGTTCCGCCCCCCCAGTATGTCCGATCCCAGTCCGTCTCCTACGATTACCGTCCGCTCCCACTGCTGGGGCGTCATGTGCAGATCCTCATAAACGATCCGGAAAAACCCCGCCTCTGGCTTCCGAATGCCCAGTTCACCGGAGATATACATTTTCTCAATGTAGGGTCGGATGGGAGACTGGTTCAGCCGCCCTACCTGAGCAATGGTGATGCCATTGGTCACAATGTACTGTTTACAGCTGGACGCGAGCCCGCGGCACAGTTCCTCCGCCCCCTCCAGCAGATAGCTGTGGCTGCCCAAGGATTCCAGATACTGTTGGTTCATGGCCACCGGATCCCGCCCCTGCACGTTCGCTTCCTCCAGAAACAGACCAAACCGGACTCGAACCAATTCTTCCGTGGTGATCTCCCCTCGGTCGAATCTGGCCCAGAGCATGTCGTTGATTCGCACATACAGCTTGATCATTTCCTCGGTCACCGGAATCCGGTGGGTCTGGTATACCTCCTGCAAAGCCTCTCGCTGGGAACGGTTAAAATCGAACAAGGTTCGATCCGCGTCAAATAAAATTACATCGTATCGCTGTTTTCCCATGTTTCTGCTCCTTTCACCCACTTGCCTCCGACTTCCTGGCTGTGGTACACTGTTACCATTGATTTCATCCGCGAGGAGTGTTCTTTTATGTCTCAAACTGTCTTGATTACCGGCGCCAGCCGCGGCATCGGTGCCGCAACCGCCCGTCGGTTCGCCGCCGAAGGCTACCACATCGCCGTCAACTATTTCCAGTCCCGGGATGCCGCCGATGCGCTCTGCGCAGAACTGGGCGACAACGCCTTTCCCATCTGCGCTGATGTTGCGGATCCCACCCAGGTCAACGCCATGGTGGATTCGGCACTCCAACGCTTCGGTCACTTGGACGTTCTGGTGTGCAACGCCGGGATTTGTCTCCCCGGGATGCTCCTTCAGGATGTCACGGATGACCAGTGGAACCGACTCCTTTCCGTGGATACCAGCGGTGTTTTTTATACCGCTCGCGCTGTACTCCCCCACATGCTCCGCCCTCACACCGGACGGATTATTACCGTTGCCTCTATGTGGGGGCAGGTAGGCGGTGCCTGTGAGGTAGCCTACTCCGCCGCAAAGGGCGCTGTCATCGCCTTCTCCAAGGCGCTGGCAAAGGAGGTCGCCCCCTCCGGGATCACCGTCAACTGTGTGGCACCTGGGGGCATCGACACCGATATGATGCAACAAGCGCCTCCCGAGGCTCGGGCTATGCTGGCAGAAGAAACTCCTCTGGGACGGTTAGGACAGCCTGCTGACATTGCAGAAACCATTTTCTTCCTGGCCTCCCCCGCCGCCGCCTTTCTCACCGGTCAGGTGCTTTCCCCAAACGGCGGACTTGTCATTTAAACTATTACACAGTACCGGAACGGGAGAGCCACGTTTTTGACATGGCTCTCCCGTTTTACTTTGCTTCCTTGTTAGAATTTGTCTACCACCGCTGAAATCAACAGGTTCGGCACCAGCCAGAGCAGCAGAAACAGCATCATGTTAAAGGCACTCAAAGAGAGATACGCCGCAATAAAGGTCAGATAGAAGGTCAAAATTGCTCCTACTCCCGAGGCAATCAGCGCCAGAACGGTGTTCCAACGCACCACCTGATGGAGTCGCCGTGCGCCGACAATGGCATCGGTATAGGGTCCCAATCCGTCCCGGCGCACCAGCGCTCCCAGAACTCGATTGTGGGTCTGACCCGGCTCAGACAACTCGTGGCGCCGCCGCACATTGGGATATTCCATCTTATTTACCGGCAATTTGAACCGCCGGTGGAGCATTGCCGGTGTAATATTGAAGTCACGGGTCGACAGCACCGGCTTTACTCCCGCCTGAATTAGCGCTTGAAGTGCCGGGCGGACGTTCCGGGACTGGTCATACTTCAGGGCAAAAATACCCTGTAAGTTTCCGTTGATGGCACAGAAAATGGCCTCTTTGACGTATTCACCCTGCTTCAGTGGGATGTGCATCACCGTCATAAATCCAGCAGTGCCGATCATCACCTGATCGCCGCGAATGGTTGCCACCAGGCCGCCTGCTTCATGATAGCTCATGGCGTCTACTCGCCGGAAAAATCCTCCCTGAACCTGCACCAAATCGCTAAACAGTTTGGTCAGACCGCTGCCGGAGATCCGGATCATAGAGGCTGCGCAACTGGTGACCCGCTCCATAGCAACACCCTGGAAGGTTTTAATCCCCTGGGATTTGACGCTGCCCACTGGAAACAAATCATTGTCATGGATCAAAATGTACGCTTCTCCCCCTTCCATAGACAGGACGCCGTCCCACCCGGCTATGGCTACTGAATTGTTCAGCCGCTGGGTCAGGCGTAGGAAGGGCTGGCTGTAGGTCAACATACCGGATAACGGTGTTGCCGCCGTTAGAATGACCGATAGGCACCACAAAAAACGCTCTGGGTGCATCCGTCCAAAGGAGGAAATCAGAGCAAACAGTACCACAGCAATCAAAATTAACGGTACAAAGAGCCGATAGATTCGAATGGCTCCGTCAGGACTTTGGATCTGACTGCCAAACTGTTCCGTTGTGCCCTGCTCTTTACAGAAGGCGCTGTGCCCCTTCCACCTGTCCCGATCCAAGGTCACGCGGTAAGGCTCTGTGGAGAGGCTGGCTGTGGCACAGGTTTTCACCAATCCGCTCTTCCGGTCATAAAGCCCCCACAGGGTTCCCAGGAGCGAGAGCGCAGCCGGAGCCGCCAGCGGCAGACCACCTTTTCGTCCAATCAGACAGAACCAGAGTCCGGCCAACAGGGTAACGACTACGCACAAGGACATAATGGTGTGGGTCCCCACCCGTTTCCGCTTGGGCGCAGTCAACCCCATCCACAGGGCATCCAACCCCAGAAGGCAGACTGCCCCCAGGCACCAGAGCAGAACCCCTGCCACCATCCGTGGCTGATCTTCCAGCACTGCGGGCAAGGGCAGCGGACTGTCTGCTGCGAAGGTGATATAGAACATTACCGCGCACAGACCTATTAGACACTTGATCCGCATACGCATATCTTTCAGACCCTTGCTGTATCGTTTAGCCAGCTCCGCCGGGGGAATATCCGGTTCCGGCTTGTAGATCCGCCGAGGCTTCCGTTCCACCCGCGCCTTTTTCTTCTTGGGCGGCTTTTCCACCTGAGTTCTCGGGATCTCGTTCTCCTCCAGTCCCGTCTCCAACCCCGGAGTTTCCGATACCGCATACATCTCATCGGCATAGTTCAGAGCCTTTTCGTTTAGATTGTTAATGGTATCCCGCAGCGGTTTCAGTTTAGATACTGGCATTTGGATCACATTGTTCGTTTTTTGCTCCCAATCTGCCGCTTCTTTTCGCACCTTTCGACTGTGCATCAGTTTTTGCAGCCTACTGATTCGCTGCTCCCGCCGCTCTATCTTCGCTTCCTTTGCCGCCTTCCGTTCCCGGATCTTCCGCATCTGAGCCGCTCGCTTTTCCTGCTCCCGCAGCGTTTCCTCGCTGTAGGAATCCCCCAGGGCAGAACTTACCTGCTCCTGAATGAATCGTGCTGTATCTTCCGGCTCTTCGCCCACCGGTTCCGTCGGCTGCTCTTCTTCAGACGGAGTATTCTCCTCAGACGTTTCTTCTTCCACCTCGTCCTCTGCCATCTCCGATTCTTCCGGCAGCTCTTCGGCAGCCTCCGCCTCTTCGAGTGTGGCGTCCCCTGTTTCCTCAGCGTCCTCTGCTTCTGCTTCTATCTGTCCTGCGTATTCCTCCAGAATCTCTTCCAGATCAAATTCCGCTCCTTCTTCCGCTTCCGGTGCTTCCATATTCTCCACCTGCTCCTGAGGCACTTCCTCCTCTGGTGCTACGGCTTCTTGTTTTCTTTTGTTTTCGTCCTTCATTGGTCTCCTCACCCGGGCATCAGGTTTTGCTTGCTGCCTGCTGTCGCTGCCGTACTGCTTCGTAGAGCAGAATCGCTGCTGCCGCAGATGCATTCAGGGAATTGATTTTCCCTTTCATGGGGATACTGACAGTGAAATCACAGGTTTCCGCCACCAAACGGCTCATACCGCTCCCCTCGCTGCCAATCACAATGGCTGCCGGTCCCTTCAGGTCCGCATCATACAATTCCGTACTACCATTCATCGCCGCACCGAAAATCCATACGCCGCGCTTTTTAAGATCCTTCATCAGGGCAGTTAGGTTCGGCACCCGCGCTACCGGCAGGTAGGACACTGCTCCGGCTGAGGTTTTTGCCACCACCGCCGTTAACCCTGCGCTGCGGCGCTTGGGGATCACAACTCCGTGAACCCCGGCACACTCCGCTGTCCGGATCACCGCACCCAGGTTATGGGGATCGGATATTTCGTCACAGATCACCAGCAGCGGCGCTTCCCCTTTGGCTTCCGCCCGGGCAAAAATGTCCTCAATGGAGGCGTACTCTCGCACTGCCGCCATTGCGATCACACCCTGATGGGCATGGGTACGGGACATGAAATCCAGCTTCCGCCGATCCACGTCGACTACTACAATCCCTTTGCCTCGAGCCGTGGCGGCAATGTGACCCAGCGTCGCATCCGTTTCTCCCTTAGCCAGGTAAACTTTATCAATAGCAGTGCCTGCCCGCAGGGCTTCGATCACTGCGTTGCGTCCCTCAATGACGCCATCTGCTTCCTCGTTCCCACGAGGCGGTCCTTTTCGATTTTCTTTCATCATTCCTGTTCAACTCGCTTTTCACTTTTTCCCCATTGGGGGCTACACAATCTGGCCAGCGCACCTGATCCTCAGGCCACCTGCCGATACACATATTTCATTGATTATACCACAAAAAGAGACACAGAAAAAGCATAATTCCCCCCCTTTCCCACTTCTTTTTTACAAAATATTCATTTACGGTTTCTTGTATTTATCTGACCCGTATGTTATATTACTATCAAAGTTTGGATTTATCCTCCGGAAGAAGGTTTCGCCTTGAAATTGAACAACAAAAAGGGCAATAAAAACAATGGCAAAAAGGGTTCTCCCAATATCATGGGAATTGTTTCCCTGGTGGTCTGGGCTCTGATCATCACCGTTTTACTCAACTACTTTTTCTCCTTTGCCTCCTCTGCGGACACCGTAGAGGTGAAATTCAGTGAGTTCATCTCCCTGGTCAAAGAAGACAAGGTAGAAGAAGTCAAAATGGAGAACAGCAAGTATACATTGACGCTGAAAGAAAGCGCCGAACAGGGCTGGCTGGCAAAATACTACGCAGATGACAAAAAAGTGAACCCCAAAACTGCCGCCATGCCCACCCTCTGCACCATCCCACTTAACTACACCAATCTGGCCCAGCTGCTGGATGAACATGACGTAGACTACTACGCCAAAACAGACAGCGCAATCTCCTCCTTCCTCTTCTCCTACATCCTGCCCATGGCTCTGATGATCCTGGCAATGGTATTTATTTTCCGGATGCTAGGCAGCAAAATGGGAGGGGGAATCGGCAGCGTCGGCAAATCCAACGCCAAAGTGTATGTGGAAAAATCCACCGGCGTTACATTCCGAGACGTAGCCGGTCAGGAC
>CALLZZ010000280.1 GCA_937858235.1 uncultured Clostridia bacterium | reverse complement strand
CGCGTAGCGGGTGTCTTCCCAAGTACCGTCGGCGCTGTCGGGGTTGTACCATATACCCATCAGGTAGCGGGGAGTGCCGATGTCCGTATACACGGGCGGAGAAACCTCGATTACGCCAACGCCTCTATAGTTCTGCGCTGCCTGGTCAGATTCGATAGTCGTGGCCGCGTAATCCAGGACGCGTGAAAAAAGCGCAAATGATATTCCCGTCAGCAGCAGAAAAGTGACCAACGTTTTTACTGGCGAGCGGAACAGCATTTTTATTGATAATATTGGACGCATATGGCCTCCTCAGATTTGTACATTTGTATGCAGTGCGGTCAAAGTTAAACGGTTTAGATTACCGAGCAACTATGGCGTTCAGGTTAATATTTGCGAAAGTCATGTTGACTTGTTTATGAATTGACTGTATAGTAGAACTCAGATAAAGTCAACATACCTTTATGCACCAAAAACGGCAACCCTTCCATTGGCGAACACAAGTTAAAGTGGAGGGAAAAATATGAAATGGGGGGGGGGTGAAAAAGTATGGAAGAAAACAAGAAGGTTCCGGTACAAGCTCAAAGGTATCCGCTATGTCAGGACTGTGGAGGCGAATCGTATTACAACATCGAACTTAGATGCTGGATATGCAAAGACTGTAACCGTCCAGCATAAGGCGATTTCTTAGTAGCCAAGGTATCCTAAGGCATAGTTGATGCGACCGTGAGGAGGGCTGGCCATTCGTTGGACGGCCCACCTCCCATACCTCCTTACGTACCATTCGGCACTCCCATGAACTCTTTCCGGGCAACATCTTTGTTGGCTTTTTTACGCCGCTACTCATAAACCCAGGAACATATTGCCAGGCGTCAGGCTGATTGACAGAGCTTATTAGCCTCTATATAATATGACATGTGCTTATGAACGACTGAGTTAGCAGTAATTGCCCTTGACAATGACTGCATAGCACAGTACAATAAGTATCGTGACTTGGGGAATTAGCTCAGTTGGGAGAGCGCTTGACTGGCAGTCAAGAGGTCAGGGGTTCGATCCCCCTATTCTCCACCATCCGTAAAAGCGATGCCGCAAGGGTAAAAAATACCTTGCGGCATTTTCGTATTGTGACGGGGTTTCAAAACTGTATGCTGCAGCTAATCTTTAACACTAACAAACCTAGAGTGCTGATATTCATATAGCTCCGAGAACCGTTGCTTGTTCCGTAATAACTCAGTTTGCGAACCGTCCTCAATAATCCTGCCGCGCTCTAGAACAATGATTCTGTCCGCCAGAAATATATTTGATAACCTGTGTGATGTAAATATCGTCATTTTACCTTCTGTTACTTCTCGCAGCACTTCGAAAAAATCATGCTCGGCTTTAGGGTCAAGACTTGATGAAGGCTCATCCAGAACTAGAGCGCTGTGCTGCCGGAACAGAACGCGAGCTAGAGCGAGCTTCTGATGTTGCCCCCCTGATAGTTCCACACCATCTATATCGAAGTATCTCGTTATCCCTGTATCATATCCATTGGCGAGCACACTAAAGTAATCGTCACATCCAGCGGCTTTCAGGGCTGATTCAATGTCTGAATCCCCCGCAGGCCTTTCTTTGTCTGTCAGCAAAAAATTATCTCGCAGGCTAAAGCTGAAGTTCACCATCTCCTGAAAGTAGACGCTGAAATTGGAGCGTAAAGACTTAAGCGTGTACCTCTTTATATCGCAATCGTTAATCTTGATGTAACCTGAATCCGGGTCATACATTCGTAACAGGAGCTTTATTAAGGTGGATTTTCCGGAACCATTCTGCTCTTTGTGTAGTCGAAAACTGACATCATCAATTGTTGGGTATGGGTTTCCCGGGTATGAAAAAACAACACTGCAAAACTCTATTGATTCGACGCTTGCCAGTACGAGATCTCCATCATCTTTTACCTTGTTTACGAATCTATCGACTGACCTAAAGTTCTCTATTTTTACTTGGTCGTCATAAAGCCGGATGAATGAAGTGAACAGTGCGGAGGTTGCCATCCATAACTGCCCAATAAGGCCGGTATACAATGAATAATCGCCGACTGTGGCGTTCCCAGCCAAAACCTTCAGCGCGATATCGACCCCGATCAGGCAGACAACAATCTCTGGCAGGCATTCCAAAATGCCGACAACTAAGGAACGGTGCTTAATCAGCTTTCTCTTGTTAACAAACATTGCTGCCCAGGTTTCCTCATATCTTTGCATTAAAACGCTTCCAGTACCGAACAGCCGAAACCCCTGGGCAAACTGCTTCATCATTGACACCGCTTGGCTGTATGAAAGGCGGCGATCCGCGTTAGTTTGCTCCAATCTAAGCTTATGTAGTTTTCTAGTATACTTTGAGATCATAAAGGATGTGGGAAATACGGCAGCTATCATTGATAGTCCGTACAGGTAGTTAAGATTGCAGATTACCACGAATATACCAATGAAAGAGACAGCGGAACTCACCGCGCTTATGGCGTTCCAAATCATGTTTGACATTGAATAAGCATCACGGTTCATTGCTCTTAGCTTATCGTGATACGATGGGTTGTCGAAATACTCTAGATCTGCGTCAAGAGAGCGGTTTATAATGAAAAGGGAAATATCGTTTTGCACCAGCTCATCATGAACATCTTGCGCATATTGGGCCAGCTTGGATATAGCGGCCCTAAGAATCGTCATAGCAAAAAGCATGAACAATAGAAATAACAGAGACTCGCGCGAACTGCTATCTGCTCGCGCTAGAATGTCAATAATATTCTTCCCGAGAAAAGAAACTAATATAATGAGTACTGGTTTAGCAAGCTCGGCTAATACCCTAAAGGTGGTATAGATGGGAGAGGCATTCCACGAAAGGGATAGGCACCATACAAAGGTCTCAATAAAGTCAGGTATCTTTTGCACTGCATTTTCCATTTTATTCATCATGCTTTCCTTACTAGTGATGTATCAATATTGAGGATGACATTCCTGGTCTAGATTAACTCAGAAAAGACACAGAGGCCGCAGCTTCTGTGTCTTTTCTGCATCACCTTCGCCTTAGCATATCGGAGTGTCACATTCTGTACATACCCAGCATCCCAGTTTTTCATTATAATACGTTCCCGCCAGACACTCAGGACATGTCGGCCCTCTCCGGATCTGCACCGGAACTTTCTTGTTTTCTTCCATGTTCTTCACCTCTCATTTTATATTTCTCCTTCCACCTTTACTTATGCTTGCTAGTGGAAGGATTGTTGCGTTTGGTGCACAAAACCATGTTGACTATATCTGAATTCCAATATACTATTAATTCATAAACAAGTCAACATGCCTTTCGCAAATATTGAAACGCCATATAGCATGTTGCTTAAGAGCGTATTCCCTGCAAACCATAACTTCTCAGTAATTCAAACCGCTCAACTACGACCGCGCTGGATAGAAATATACCAACCTAGGAGGCCCCATGCGTCCAATATTATCAATAAAAATGCTGTTCCGCTCTCCAGTAAAAACACTGGTCACTTTTCTGCTGCTGATGGGAATATCGTTTGCGCTTTTTTCGCGTGTTCTGGATTATGCCGCCACGGCCAACGAGTTCGAACAAGCGGCGTATAACTATAGAGGCGTTGGCGTAATCGAGGTTTCTCCACCCGTGTATACGGATATTGGCACCCCTCGCTACCTGATGGGTACCTGGTACAACCCAGATAGCGCTGACGGCACTTGGGAAGACACCCGCTACGCGGCCCTTTCCGCTGAGGAGATGGCGGCAATGGCGGATTTGCCATATGTTACATCAACAAGCACAAGATACTTAACGGCGGGCGTCTCTCCGGAATACAAACGGATTGATGCCAAGAAAAGTTTTTATGACTATACAACCAGATATGTCTTTGAAGGGACTTTCTTTGATATCGAGGACGTTATTTTAGACACCTCGCCTGGCAGCATCTCATCGTACGCGTCCGGCTCTGACCCTGAGCTTTTGCTCTATGAGGGTCTGACCGTGCTAATTTTCAGTGACGCTGTACCTCTTTCTGAAAACCCTCTCCCGTCGGGAAGCAGAAAGGACTTTCCGCTCACTTT